>RDXA01000111.1 GCA_004292705.1 Sphingomonadales bacterium
TAGGTCGCGAGGCGGAAGCCGCGATCGGGTTCGAACTTCTTGACGCCCTGCATCAGGCCGACGTTCCCTTCCGAGATGAGGTCGGCGACGGGCAGGCCATAGCCGCGGTATCCCATCGCGATCTTCGCGACGAGCCGCAGGTGGCTGGAAACGAGCTGGGCGGCAGCTTCGGGATCCTCGTGTTCCTGATAGCGCTTGGCGAGCATGTATTCCTGCTCGGCGGTGAGCACCGGGAACTTGCGGATTTCGGCAAGATAGCGGTTGAGGCTCTGCTCACCGCTCAGGGCCGGGACCGAAGATGATTTCGACTTTACCACTGGTTACCTAACCTTTCTAGCGTCGACCGCTTTGCGCCGGACCCCTGATGGGCATCCCGCGAACTGGGTCACGGGTTCTGTATATACGCGAAAATCTGTCAGATGTATGCGCGTTTCATCGATCACAATGGCGCAGTTGGTCGATCAGTTCCTGCATATCGGGGGGCAAATCGCTGCAAAGCCGGATAGCTTCGCCCGTCACGGGATGGACAAACCCCAGCTCCGCAGCGTGCAAGGCCTGCCGCGCGAAACCGAGTCGCTCCAGCACCGGGCGCAAGGATTTGGGTGTGCGGCCATAGGCAGGGTCTCCCAATAGAGCATGACCGATTGACGCACAGTGAACGCGCACCTGGTGGGTGCGCCCGGTTTCAAGGCGGCACTCGATCATGGCGGCGTCATCGAGCCGCTCGAGCACCTTGTAGTGCGTGATCGCCGATTTCCCGCGCGAGGAATTGTTGGGGAGCACCGTCATTTTCTTTCGGTCCGCGTCGGATCGTCCAATGCGGGCATTGATCGTCCCTTCCGACGGCGAGGGGTGGCCCGCGCACACCGCCAGATAGCGGCGGTGGACGGTGTGCGCGGCGAACTGCACGGCAAGGCCTTCATGCGCCGCGTCCGACTTGGCGACGACCAGCAGTCCCGAGGTGTCCTTGTCGATCCGGTGGACGATCCCCGGCCGCGCCACGCCGTTTATGCCGGAAAGCTGCCCGCGGCAGTGGTGCAGCAGCGCATTGACCAGCGTGCCGGTGATGTTGCCCACCGCCGGGTGGACGACCATCCCGGCCGGCTTGTCGACCACGATCAGGTGCGCGTCTTCGTAGGCGATGGTGAGGGGAACATCCTCGGGCCCCGCCTGGGCAGGCATGGCGGCGGCGATGATGATGCGGAAGGGCGTATCGGCAGCGACCTTCATCGAAGCCGAGGTCGCGGTCCTGCCCGCGACGTCGACACGGCCTTCGTCAATCAGCCCCTGCACCCGCGCACGGCTCAGCCCCGTCGCCTCGGCCAGCGCTTTGTCGATGCGGGCGGGGGATGGGATGGTGCCGGTGATGATTTCGCTCTCGGACATGCTATGGCCATGCGCGATGCAGGTCGAAGTGACAAGCAATGCCCTTGCGGCCATGCGCGCCCATGCCGCCGCTGCGCACCCGCACGAGGCTTGCGGTATCCTGCTCGGGACAGACGGTCGCATTACCGAAGCGCGCAAGACGGCCAATGTTCACCCCGCGCCCGCCACCCATTTCGAGATCGACCCGCAGGCCCTGATCGACGCGCACCGCGCGGCCCGCGCCGGAGGGCTTGACGTCATCGGCTATTACCACTCGCACCCCTCCGGCCCGCCCGCGCCTTCCGCCACCGACCGCGCCTGCGCCAGCGGGGATGGCAAGGTCTGGGCGATCGTCAGCCCGAATGATCCCGATGCCGTTGCAAGGTTCTGGCAAGACGGGGAACAGGGGTTTGCCGCTCTTTCCTTTACCATCAGCGATGGTTAGGGTGCGCGCATGATTTCCCAGACCGATCTCGCCGCGATGCTGTGCTCGCGCCTGTGCCACGACATGCTTTCGCCCGTCGGTGCCCTTGCCAACGGGCTGGAACTGCTCGCCGAGGAGCAGGACCCCGCGATGCGCGCGCAATGCATGGAATTGCTCGAACAATCGGCGCGCATCAGCACCGACAAGCTCAAGTTCTTTCGCCTCGCCTTTGGCGCTGCGGGGGGCTTTGGCGAGGCGATCCCGATCGACGAGGCGCAGAGCGTCATCAACGCGCTCGCCGCCGATGCCAAGCGGGTGGAGATCAACTGGGCGATTGCCGAACCGAGCCTGCCCAAGCCTGCGGTCAAGGTGCTTCTGAACCTCGCCCAGATCGCGCTCGACAGCCTTGTGCGCGGCGGCACGCTCGATATCGGTGCCGAACGCCGCGACGGGGCCGTGGAAATCGTGGCGCGGGCGCGGGGTGACCGGATCGCCTTTGACGAGACCATCGGCCGCGCGCTTCAGGGTGATCTTGGCGAGGGCGAAATCACCTCCCGCACTGCCGCCGCCCACATGATCGCGGTGCTGGCCGAAGAGCTGGAGGGCGGGCTGCAATACAAGCTGGGTGACGGCGCGCTGGTGCTGGGTGCGGTGCTGCCCGAGCCTGATGGCATGATCGGCTGACGCGGGGGCATGATGGAGGGGGAGGACGAACTGGTTCACGAGGAACGCCTTTCGCCCAATCATGACGAACGCACCTTACCGATCAGCATGGTGGTGCTGCACTATACCGAGATGAAGCCGGTCGGCACCGCGCTAGACCGGCTGACCGATCCCGAGGCCAAGGTCAGCGCCCATTACCTCATCACCGAGGAGGGCGGCGTGATCCGGCTGGTGCCTGAAGATAGGCGGGCTTGGCACGCCGGGGCGAGCTACTGGCGCGGCATCCCTGATGTGAACTCGGCGAGCATCGGGATCGAGCTCGATCATCCCGGCCATGGTCTCGGCTACCGCGGCTTTGCCGAGGCGCAGATCGACGCGCTGCTGCCGTTGCTCGCGCGGATCGTGAAGACCTATGACATTCCGCGCGCCAATGTGGTCGGCCACTCCTGCGTCGCGCCAATGCGCAAGGTCGATCCGGGCGAGTTGTTTCCGTGGGACCGGCTGGCGGATTACAAGCTGTGTCTCCCGCGCCCCCAATGCCTTGCGGCGGGCAATCCGTTCCACAATGACGGGTCGTTCTTCCTCGCGCTGGAACGGTTCGGTTATGACATCACCGATCAGGCCAAGGCGGTGGAGGCCTTCGAGCGGCGCTGGCGGCCGGAGCGGATCACTGGCGTGCCCGATGGCGAGATTGCCGCGATCCTGTGGCAATTGCTGCTCGACCGCGATCAGGGACGCACGCGCTAGGCTGGAATTTCAACGTCTGGCCGGAAATGGGATCCGGCGGGCCACACGTGGGAGAATGGGATGATCAGGAAACTGGCGGCCGAATTTGTCGGCACGTTCTGGCTGGTGTTCGGCGGCTGCGGATCGGCGGTGCTGGCGGCGGGCTTTCCCGAACTCGGGATCGGCTTTGTCGGCGTCTCGCTGGCCTTCGGTTTGACCGTGCTGACGATGGCCTATGCCGTGGGCGGCATTTCGGGCGGGCATTTCAACCCGGCGGTCTCTCTGGGGCTGGCAATCGGCGGGCGGTTCGCATGGCGCGATCTGGCACCCTATTGGGCCGCGCAGGTCCTCGGTTCATTCTGCGCGGCCGGCATCCTGTTTGTGATCGCCAGCGGGACAGCCGGTTTCGTGGCGGGTGGCTTCGCGTCCAACGGCTATGGGGAATTGTCGCCGGGAGGCTATTCGATGATGGCTGCGCTGGTGGCCGAAGTGGTGCTGACGGCGGGTTTCCTGATCGTGATCCTTGGTGCGACGGCGCCCAAGGCTCCGGCCGGTTTTGCTCCGATAGCGATTGGCCTTGCGCTGACGCTGATCCACCTCATCTCGATCCCCGTCACCAACACCTCGGTCAATCCGGCGCGTTCGACCAGTGTGGCTTTCTATGCCGATACGGCGGCGGTCGGGCAGCTGTGGCTGTTCTGGGTCGCCCCGCTTGCGGGCGCCGCGATCGGCGCGCTGGTGTGGAAGTTGATGCTGGCCGATCAAGAGGGCTGAGCCAGCCTTTTGCCATTTGCTGCCAAGGCGCCTATAGGCGGCTGCGTCAGGGGGCCTGAGGCAGCCGCGCTACGTGCGAGGAAAGTCCGGGCTCCACGAAACAAGGGTGGCGGGTAACGCCCGCCGGTTCCGCCTTCGGGCGGAGCAAGGGAAAGTGCCACAGAGAGCAAACCGCCGATGGTTCCTCGCGAGAGGTGCACAGGCAAGGGTGAAAGGGTGCGGTAAAAGCGCACCGGGGGGCTGGCAACAGCAACCGCATGGCAAACCCCACCCGGAGCAAGGCCGAATAGGGGCCGCGCGCCCTTTCGCAAGGAAGGGCAGGGGTGTTTCGCCCCGAGCGGCCCGGGTTGGCTGCTAGAGCGCGCAGAGCAATCTGCCGCCCAGATGAATGGCTGCCACCCCGGGGTCGGTCCGCAAGGATACCGCCCGGGGAGACAGAACCCGGCTTATGATGGCCCCCTGATATGCGCTTTGGTGCGGCCCTCCGCCGCCGCGACACGATAGGAACATGCTCCCATGCAAGTGATCGGATCGGCCATGATGCCGCGCGCTTTGACGGCTCGATCGCTTGGCCAGCGCCTCGCCATCATCCTTGCGGTGGTTGTGCAGATCGGTGCTGGATTCCTGCCGCGCTTCGGTATCGGCGAGTTTATCGGCGACCGTTCGGATGCGGTCCGCACGCTCATCACCCCTGCGGGCTGGGCTTTTGCGATCTGGGGCCCGCTGTTCGCGCTGTCAGTGGCCTTTGCCGTATGGCAGGCGCTTCCTGCCCAGCGCAGCAATGCCTTGCTGGCCCGCATCGGCTGGCCCGCCGCTATCGCGCTGGCAGCGCAGGGGGTGTGGTCGACCTATACCCAGCTCGCCAACCTTACCTTCGTGTCGGTGGTGATCATCCTCGTCTCGCTCGCCGGGTTGCTGATCGTGCTGCGCGCGCTGGTCTCCGCCCCTGTTCTGTCGCGCGGCGAGCGCATTTTTGCCGCCCCTGCGTTCAGCGCGCTGGCGGCCTGGTTGACTGCGGCGAGCATCGTCAACATCGCGGCGAGCCTCAAGTATCACGGCTTTGCCGGTGCTGACCCCGCGCCGGTCTTGGCTGCGGTGATGATCGTGATCGGCTCCGTCATTGCGGCGACCGCTACGGCCCGCGTGCGCGGTGCGCCGCTTTACGGGCTGGTGTTCAGCTGGGCGCTCATCGCGATCAACGCAGCGGGCGGCCAGCGCTACCCTGCGCTTGGCTGGGCGGCCCTCGGTGGCATTGTTGTGGTGGTGGCCGTCACCGCGTGGCAGCTGTCCCGCAAGGACAACCGCCGCCACTGGTTCGGCGGCGGTCAGGCGCGGCCCACGCTCACGTAAGTAAAGCCCGCCGCGCGCATGTCTTCGGGTTTGTAGACATTGCGCAGGTCGACCATCACCGGGGCGTTGGCAAGGTCCTTGACGCGCTTGAGATCGAGCGCGCGGAAGGCGTCCCATTCGGTCACGATCACCACCACGTCCGCAGCCTCGATCGCTTCGTAGGCATTGTCGCACATGGTCACCCCGGGCAGCAGCGGGCGGGCCTGCTCCATGCCTTCAGGGTCGTAAGCGGCGACCGCAACCCCTGCATCCATCAGCGTCTGCGCGACCGCAATCGCGGGGCTGTCGCGCATGTCGTCGGTATTGGGCTTGAAGGTGAGGCCGAGCAGCGCCGCCTTCTTGCCGCGCGCCGTCTCGGGCCCGCCGAGCGCGTCGACCACCTTGCGGCCCATCGCCCGCTTGCGGCTGTCGTTGACCTTGACCACGGCCTCGACGATCCGGACCGGGCTGTCGTAATCCTCGGCGGTCTTGAGCAGGGCGAGGGTATCCTTGGGGAAGCACGAGCCGCCATAGCCGGGCCCTGCGTGCAGGAACTTGGCGCCGATGCGATTGTCCATCCCGATCCCGCGGGAGACGTCCTGCACATTCGCGCCGACCTTCTCGCACAGATCGGCCATTTCATTGATGAAGGTGATCTTGGTCGCGAGGAAGGCGTTGGCGGCATATTTGATCAGCTCGCTGGTGCGGCGGCTGGTGAACAGGATCGGCGATTCATTGAGGAACAGCGGGCGATAGACCTCGCGCATCACCTCGCGGCCGAATTCGTCCTCGGCGCCGATGACGATGCGGTCGGGGCGCTTGAAATCGCCGATCGCCGCGCCTTCGCGCAGGAATTCGGGGTTGGATACGACCGCGAAGCGGTGCGCCGTTCCGGTCTCGCGGATGATCCGCTCCACCTCGTCGCCAGTGCCCACAGGGACGGTCGATTTGGTGACGACCACCGCCTCGCCCGAAAGCTTTTCGCCCACTTCGCGCGCGACTTCGTAGACGAAGGTCAAATCGGCGTGCCCGTCGCCCCGGCGGCTCGGCGTGCCGACCGCGATGAAGATCGCCGCCGCGCCAGCGATGCCTTCCCCCAGATCGGTGGTGAAGCTGAGGCGCCCGGCCTTCACATTGCTTTCGACCAGCGCATCGAGGCCCGGTTCATAAATCGGCATGATACCGGCGTGGAGCCGGTCGATCTTGCTCTGATCCTTGTCGATGCAGACCACATCATGCCCGAAATCGGCAAAGCACGCCCCCGATACGAGCCCGACATAGCCCGAACCCACCATCGCAATCTTCATGAACAGCTGCCTTTACGCGAAAACTGAACCCGGCCCGCGCGTTGGCGCGGTGCTATCGCGCCCGGTCGCCGTGGTACACTTCCGCCGGTCCACCATTGCTGGCCCGCGCCTGAAGGATGCGCCGCTGGTCGCCCTCGAGCACGAGCGCTGTAAGCACACCCGAGCGGAAAGCGCCAGTGTCAATGCCGATGCGGTTACCGCAATCCATCACGTGGTCGAAAATCGTGTGGCCGTGCACCACCACCTTTTCCAGCGGGCCTTCATGGTTCAGGAACCGCTCGCGGATCCACAGCAGATCGCTACGCTTCTGTTCGGCGAGCGGAACCGACGGGTCGATCCCGGCATGGACGAAAACATAATCGCCCGCGCGGATCATCGTCTCGAAGGCGGCGACATAATCGCGCGTCGCCTGCGGGACGATCTGCGGCAGTCGCTCGAAAAGTTCTTCCAGCGACATTTCCGCCAATTGCCGGGTGGACAGGCCATAGCTCAGGATCGTCTCGCGCCCGCCATGCTTGAGGAAATGGCGCAGGGCTTCCGGCCGATCGAAGGCGGCGAGGAACATTTCCTCGTGATTGCCCGCCAATACCCGGACGTTGCGGTTCTGTTGCCAGGCGTGCGTGCGAGCCACCACGCCGGCACTGTCCGGCCCGCGATCAACCAGATCGCCGAGCAGGATAATGTGATGATCGAGCCCGGGCGCGGCCGCGATTTCCGCTTCAACCGCTGCGATCATCACTTCGAACAGATCGAGCCGCCCGTGAATATCGCCAATTGCGTAATAGCGTGAACCGGCGGGAACGACGGGACGCCGCTCCGGGGGCAATGGATTGAAAAGGTCACGCAATTTCTGAAACATGATCAGTCAGGTGATCCGGTTGTGCGACCTTGGCAATG
>RDXA01000225.1 GCA_004292705.1 Sphingomonadales bacterium
CCTGCGATGCTCAACGCCGAGGGCCTGCCGCTCGGCCTCCAGCTGGTCGGCCGCCCCTTCGACGAGCAGGGCGTGCTCAACGCCGGCCTCGCGATCCAGCAACGCGCGGGCTTCACGGCCCAGCCGGAGACGTGGTGGTGAATGTCGCCATGGCGGATCGTCCCGCCATGCGTTTCGATGTGCTCGATGCACTCCGCGGAATCTGTGCGGTGCTCGTGGTGCTCTATCATTTCAGTTCCAACGGCTACATTGCGCGCCTGCCGATCGTGCAGAACGGCTGGCTGTTCGTCGACTATTTCTTCGTGCTGAGCGGCTTCGTCATCACCCATTCCTATGGTGCGCGGCTCGGAAATGGGGAGATCACTGTGGGCCGCTTCATGGGGCTTCGGTTCGGACGCATCTACCCGCTGCATCTGTTCGTGCTGCTCGGCTTCGTCGCGCTGGAAATGCTGCTGGTGTTCGGGGGCGACACGATTGCCCGCTATGTCTCGCGTGCGCCCTTCAGCGGGTCGCGCGGGCTGGAGCCGCTGTTCCAGAACCTGTTCCTGCTCCAGACCTTTGGTGTGGGCAATGGCACAGGTTGGAATGTGCCCGCGTGGAGCATTGCCGCGGAGATATGGACCTATCTGCTGTTTGCCCCGGTGTTCGTGTTTGCCAAGGGGCGCATTCTCCTCGCCAGCATCGGGCTGGCGGGCGGAGCGGCGCTGGTGCTGATTGCCACCAGGCCCGATCTCCATGTGACCTTTGCAGGGGGTTTCGTGCGCTGCATCTTCGGTTTCGGGGTCGGGGTCGTCACCTATCACGCCTTTCTCCGCCTGCGTCCGGCGGGCGGAAGCATTCAGGAGCTTGGGGCGCTTGTTGTGACCATGGGGTTTGTCTCGATGGCGAGCGGACCGTTGACCTTTCTCGCGCCGCTCGTTTTTGCCGGGATGATCCTTGCGCTGGCGAGCCAGAACGGTGTCGTTTCGCGATGCCTGCATGCGCGCCCGTTCCAGTTCCTGGGGCTGATAAGCTACTCGATCTACATGATTCACATGTTCGTGCAGGGCCGCCTTGGCGAGGTTTTGCAAATCACCGGTCTGGTCGAGATCGAGGTCGATCCCGATGGCCGAACCCTGCTGGTTGGGGTGCCGATCGCCGCTGATGCGATCACGCTGATAATGCTGGGGCTGGTTGTGGCTGGAGCCTATGTTACGTACCACCTCGTGGAGGTTCCGGGGCAGAAACTTGCACGTCAACTGCTGGCTCCGCCTCGTCCCGCTGACCCTACCGAGGCCTCACAGCCATGACATTTGCCATCATCTTCGTGCTGGTGTTCGTTGCACTGGGCATTCTCGCACTCTATCTGTCGCGCACGATTGAGCACGGCGAAGCCCGCTTTGATACCCGCAACCGCCTGAATGACGACGAAGAAAGCAATCCATGAGCAATTACCGTATCCAGGGTGCCACGGGCGAATGGGAGGTCGTGATCGGCCTTGAAGTCCACGCGCAGGTGACGTCGCAGTCCAAGCTGTTCTCCGGCGCGGCGACCGCGTTTGGCGCGGAGCCCAATTCGCAGGTTTCCCTGGTTGATGCGGCGATGCCGGG
>RDXA01000226.1 GCA_004292705.1 Sphingomonadales bacterium
GCCCGGCCTCTTCTGCCAGAGCTGCTGCCAGTGCGGCATCGTCGAGCTGACCGTGAGTCATTTGAGCGGCAGGATTTGCTGGATGATGAAGCGCGCGGCTTCTTCAGGCGTCATGTCGACCGTGTTGACCCGGATTTCGGGGTGCTCGGGTGGTTCATAGGGGCTGTCGATCCCCGTGAAGTTCTTGAGCTTGCCCTCACGCGCCTTCTTGTAGAGCCCCTTCACATCGCGCGCTTCGGCCACATCAAGCGGGGTATCGACGAAGATCTCGACGAATTCGCCCTCCGGCAGCATCTTGCGCACCATCTCGCGCTCGGCGCGGAAGGGGCTGATGAAGGCGGTCAGAACGATCAAGCCTGCATCCGCCATCAACTTCGCCACCTCGCCCACCCGGCGGATGTTCTCGATCCGGTCGGTCTCGGTAAAGCCCAGATCGCGGTTGAGGCCGTGGCGGACATTGTCGCCATCAAGCAGGAAGGTGTGGCGGTTCATCACGAACAGCTGCTTTTCGACCTCATTGGCGATGGTCGACTTGCCGCTGCCCGAAAGCCCTGTGAACCACAGCACGCGCGGGGTCTGGTTCTTCATCTCCGCGTGGTTTTCGCGGGTGATGCTGACCGGCTGCCAGTGGACGTTGTCCGCACGGCGCAGCGAGAACTCGATCATCCCCGCCGCCACGGTGGCATTGGTGAACTTGTCGATCAGGATGAACCCGCCCAATTGGCGGTTTGCGGCATAGGGCGCAAAGGTGATGGGGCGGTCGGTAGCGAATTCGGCGACCCCGATGGCGTTGAGGCCCAGCGTCTTGGCGGCGAGATGCTCGAGGCTGTTGACGTCGATCTCGTACTTCGGCGGCTGCACCGTGGCGGTGACCGTCTGCGTGCCGATCTTGAGCCAATAGCCGCGCCCGGGCTTCAGTGCCTCGGCGTCCATCCACACGAAGGTGGCGCAGAACTGGTCGGAGGCCTCCGGCGGATCGCCTGCTGCCGCGATCATGTCGCCGCGGCTGCAATCGACCTCGTCGGCCAGCGTCAAGGTGACCGATTGGCCCGCAACCGCCTCGTCAAGATCGCCATCGAAGGTCGCAATGGTCTTGACCGTGCTGGTCTTGCCCGAAGGCACGATCCGCACCGCATCGCCCGGTCGCACCACGCCGCTCGCGATCTGCCCGGCAAAGCCGCGGAAGTCGAGGTTGGGGCGGTTCACCCATTGCACCGGCATCCGGAACGGCTGGGTTTGCGAGGCGGCGGCATCGACCTCGACGGTTTCGAGGTGGTGGATCAGCGAGGGGCCGGCATACCAAGGCGTATTCGCCGAAGCGGCGGTGATGTTGTCGCCCTTGAAACCCGAGATTGGAATGGCAGTGAAATCGGTGATGCCGATGCTGGTGGCGAAGGCGCGGTAGTCGGCAAGGATCGCGTCGAACTTCGCTTGATCGTAACCAACCAAATCCATCTTGTTCACCGTCAGCACCACATGGCGAATGCCCAGCATGTGGACGAGGTAGGAATGCCGCCGCGTCTGTTGCAGCACGCCCTTCCTCGCGTCGATCAGGATCACCGCCAGATCGGCGGTCGATGCGCC
>RDXA01000112.1 GCA_004292705.1 Sphingomonadales bacterium
TCCATCGAAGACCTCGCGCAGCTGATCCACGATCTCAAGAACGTGAACCCGGTCGCGCGGATTTCCGTGAAGCTGGTGTCCGAAGTGGGCGTCGGCACGGTCGCGGCGGGCGTCTCCAAGGCGCGCGCGGATCACGTGACGATTGCGGGCTATGACGGCGGGACGGGCGCTTCGCCGCTGACGTCGCTGACGCACGCGGGCAGCCCGTGGGAGATTGGCCTCGCCGAAACGCAGCAGACGCTGCTGCTCAACGATCTGCGCGAGCGGATCGCGGTGCAGGTTGACGGCGGCCTGCGCACCGGGCGCGATGTCGCCATCGGCGCGCTGCTCGGCGCGGACGAGTTCGGCTTTGCCACCGCACCGCTGATCGCGGCGGGGTGCATCATGATGCGCAAGTGCCACCTCAACACCTGCCCCGTTGGCGTTGCAACGCAAGACCCGGTGCTGCGCGCGCGTTTCACCGGCCAGCCGGAGCATGTGGTCAACTACATGTTCTTCGTTGCCGAGGAACTGCGGCAGATCATGGCCGAGATGGGCTTCCGCACTGTCGCCGAGATGGTTGGCCGGGTCGACCGGCTCGACACCCACCGGATGGAGCGCCACTGGAAGGCACGCGGGATCGACCTTGGCCGTATCCTGCACCAGGTGCCGCTGAAGGAAGGCGCTTCGCTGCGCCAGATCGGCATGCAGGATCACGGGCTGGAAGGCGCGCTCGACAACAAGCTCATCGCCGATTGCCGCAGCGCCATCGACACCAAGGCTCCGGTGCAGCTCGCCTATGAGGTCCGCAACGTGAACCGCACGGTTGGCGCGATGCTGTCGGGCGAGATTGCCAAGGCGCATGGGCATGAAGGCCTGCCGACCGACACTGTCCGTATCAACCTGACCGGGGTTGCGGGCCAGAGCTTCGGTGCGTGGCTGGCGCACGGGGTGACGCTCGATCTGGTCGGCGATGCCAATGACTATGTCGGCAAAGGGCTGTCGGGCGGGCGCATCATTGTGCGCCAACCCGCCGAAGCCCCGCGCAACGCGCAGGACAACATCATCGTCGGCAACACGGTGATGTATGGTGCGATTGCGGGCGAGGCGTACTTCAACGGCGTCGCGGGCGAGCGCTTCGCGGTGCGCAATTCCGGCGCCATCGCGGTGGTCGAAGGCACCGGGGATCACGGCTGCGAATACATGACCGGGGGGGTTGTGGTGGTGCTCGGCAAGACCGGACGCAACTTCGCTGCCGGAATGAGCGGCGGGGTCGCCTATATCTATGATCCCGACGGGGCCTTCACCAATCTCGTCAACCACGCGCAGGTCGATCTGCTGCCGGTTTCGGCCACGCCGGACGCCGAGGAAGGCACGGGCCGCCCGTCGCAGCGTCCGCGTTCGGTCAACGATTTCGGCATGGGCGACATGCTGCGCCACGATGCCGAGCGGCTGCGCATCCTGGTCGAGCGGCACCAGCTCCACACCGGCAGCAAGCTCGCGGGCGATCTGCTGGCCGATTGGGACGCGGCGCTGAGCCGCTTCGTCAAGGTGATGCCGCGCGACTATGCGGCGGCGCTCAAACGGCTCGAAGCGGAACGCCAAGAGGCTGAAAGCGTCGCAGCGGAATAGGATATTCCCACCCCCAACCCCTCCCGCTAGCGGGAGGGGAACGAGACTTGGCGGCGCAGCCGCCTGGTCGCAGCGGGGTGGGCCTACGGAACATGAGAAGGTAACGACAAGTGGGCAAGGAAACCGGATTTCTCGAGCTTGATCGCCGTGAACGCGACTATCTCGATCCCAAGGAACGGCTGAAGAACTACCGCGAATTCGTCATCCAGCCGGATGATGCGACGCTCGGCGCGCAGGCGTCGCGTTGCATGAATTGCGGGATTCCCTACTGCCACAACGGCTGTCCGGTGAACAACATGATCCCGGACTGGAACCACCTCGTCTACGAGGCGGACTGGAAGCGTGCGCTCGACATGCTCCATTCCACCAACAACTTCCCCGAATTCACGGGCCGCATCTGCCCCGCGCCGTGCGAGGCGGCCTGCACGCTCAACATCATCGACCAGCCGGTAACGATCAAGTCGATCGAATGCGCGATTGTTGATCGCGGGTGGAAGGAGGGCTGGGTCAAGCCGCTGATCCCGGCGAAGAAGACCGGCAAATCAGTCGCGGTGGTCGGCTCGGGCCCGGCAGGCCTTGCCTGCGCGCAGCAATTGGCGCGTGCGGGACATTCGGTCACGGTCTTCGAAAAGAGCGACCGTCTGGGCGGGTTGCTGCGTTACGGCATCCCCGACTTCAAGATGGAAAAGCACCTCATCAACCGCCGTGCCCAGCAGATGGAAGCCGAAGGGGTGACGTTCAAAACCTCCAAGGAAGTCGGCGTCGATATCTCGTTCAAAAGCTTGCAGGAAAACTTCGACGCGGTGGTGCTGGCAGGCGGCGCGGAAGATGCGCGCCAGCTCCAGATCCCCGGAGCAGAGATGGCGGGCGTGCGTCTGGCGATGGAATTCCTGACCCAGCAGAACAAGCGCGTCGCAGGTGATGACGAGCTGCGCGCGGCGCCGCGCGGCAGCCTCACCGCCACTGGCAAGCACGTCGTGGTGCTCGGCGGCGGGGACACGGGGAGCGACTGTGTCGGCACCTCGAACCGGCAGGGTGCGCTCAGCGTCACGCAGCTGGAAATCATGCCCAAGCCGCCGGAAAAGGAAGACAAGGCGCTGACCTGGCCCGACTGGCCGATGAAGCTGCGCACTTCGTCCAGCCATCAGGAAGGTGTGGAACGCGACTGGGCCGTGCTGGCCAAGCGCGTTCTGGGTGATGGCGAGAAAGTCACCGGCCTCGAATGCGTGCGGGTCGAGTGGCAAGGCGGCCAGATGCAGGAAATGGCGGGCAGCGAATTCACCATTCCCGCCGATCTGATCTTGCTGGCCATGGGCTTTGTGGGTCCGCGCAAGGCCGGGCTGCTCGAACAGGCGGGCGTGGCGCTCGATGCACGCGGCAATGTGGCGGCGAACACCGAAGCCTATGCAACCAGCGAGCCGGGCGTCTTTGCCTGCGGCGACATGCGGCGCGGGCAGAGCCTTGTGGTCTGGGCGATCCGCGAGGGCCGTCAGGCGGCGCGCGCGGTGGACGAAGCGCTGATGGGAGTTTCGGAGCT
The DNA here is from genome assembly GCA_004292705.1 of Sphingomonadales bacterium. Taxonomy (GTDB): domain Bacteria; phylum Pseudomonadota; class Alphaproteobacteria; order Sphingomonadales; family Sphingomonadaceae; genus Erythrobacter. The sequence continues at coordinate 3,149 of RDXA01000112.1, forward strand.
GCCGCGCTGAGGCCGGCCGTGCCATGACCGAACCCGTGCTTCCCAAGGCGCTGGCTTTCGACGTGTTCGGCACGGTCGTCGACTGGCGCACCAGCGTCACGCGCGAATCCGCCGCATGTCTGGCGGCCATCGGGCGCAGCGATATTGATGCTGCGGCCTTCGCCGATGCGTGGCGGGGGCAGTATATCGCGGCGATGATCGGGATGCGCAAATCGGGCCGCGCCTTTGTGCCGCTCGATCTGCTCCATCGCGAGATGTTGGAAACGGCCCTGCGCGAACGCAATGTCGATCCGACAGGCCTTGATGACGAAATGCTGGCAGACTGGAACCGCGCGTGGCACCGGCTCGACCCGTGGCCTGACTCGGTCGAGGGGTTGACCCGGCTGAAGACGCGCTTTCCGATTGTGACCCTGTCCAACGGCAATGTTGCGCTGCTGCTGGCGATGGCGCGACGTGGTGGATTGCCGTGGGATGCGATCCTGGGGGCGGAGGTCAGCGGCTTCTACAAGCCCGACAGGCAGGCCTATCTGCGAACCGCCGAGCTTTTGGGGATTGCGCCGAACGAATTGTGCCTGGTTGCCGCGCATCACGGCGATCTGGCTGCAGCACGGGCCTGCGGGTTGCTGACTGCCTATGTCGACCGCCCGGACGAATATGGCGGCGCACCAGCCCCTGATGCGCACCATGAGCAGATCTGGGAGTGGTCAGCGTCCAGCTTGACCGAACTTGCCGGCCAGATGGGCTGCTGAGACAGGGCACCCGCAGCCCGGACTGGTGTCAGCCGCCTAGTCGAACCCTACGAACCGTGCCGCCTCATCAACGCTCTTGCGCAAGGAGACAACCGCGTTCGCCGGAAAATCCGGATCGGGCCAGCCCAGTGCGACCGCCTTCATGATGACCTGATCGTCCGGAATGCCCGCGTGTTCGCGCACCACCGGCGATTGCATGATGCCTTGCGAGTTGATCACGCAGCCCAGCCCGCGCGACCACGCCGCGTTGACCAGCGCGGTCGTCACCGCGCCGCAATCGAACGCGGTGTCGTCGCTGCCGGAAAGTTCGCGGTCATAGGTGACGATCACGCACACGGGCGCGTCGAACTGGCGGAAGCCGCGCAGCACCCAGTCCTGCCGCGCGTCCTTGTCGACGCGTTCGATCCCCATCGCGCCGAACAACTGCTTTGCAACCTCGACCTGACGATCACGGTGGACACCTGCGAAGGCCTCGCCGCGGCGGAATTCGCGGCTGTCGGGGACGCCGGCGAGGATGTTGTCGGTGTTTCCCTTGCGGATGCGGTCCAAAGGCGCGCCGGTGATGACGTGGAAGTGCCAGGGCTGGGTGTTCATCGACGTCGGCGAGCGCATCGCCATCGTCAGCACCTCCTCGATCAGCGCGCGCGGCACAGGCTTGTCGAGATAGCCCCGGATGGAGCGCCGCCCGAGGACAACCTCGGCGTAAGTCTGGTCAGGCGTGCCGCCCATTTTGGTCTCTCCCGAATCTGTGTTCGGAAGCGGAGTAGCGCAGGGCACGCGCGCCTCAAAGGACGCTACGGAACAGGCGGGCGTTACGCCGCCTTGGCCAGTCCGAGTTCCAGCCTGTCCCAGATTTCCACCAATGCGGCGGTGAGTTCGTCCATCATCGCCACGGTATGGCCGGGGCCGGGGGTGAAGCGCAGACGCTCGGTGCCGCGCGGCACGGTGGGGAAGTTGATCGGCTGCACATAGACGCCGTATTCGGCCAGCAGGATGTCGCTGATCTTCTTGGCGCGCACTGGATCGCCCACCATCAGCGGCACGATGTGCGTGACGCTGTCCATGACGGGGAGGCCCGCTTCGGCAAACTTGAGTTTGAGCAGGGCAGCGTTGCGCATCTGGGCATTGCGCTCGACGCTGCTCTCTTTCAGGTGCCGCACCGAAGCGAGCACGCCCGCCACCAGCACCGGCGAAAGCGAGGTCGTGAAGATGAACCCCGGCGCGTAGGAGCGGATGCAGTCCACCACCTTGCTCGAAGCCGCGATATAGCCGCCCATCACGCCGAACGCCTTGCCCAACGTGCCTTCGATAATGTCGATCCGGTGCGCTGCGCCATCGCGCTCCGATATCCCGCCGCCGCGCGCGCCGTACATGCCGACGGCGTGGACTTCGTCGATATAGGTCAGCGCGTTGAACTTCTCGGCGAGGTCGCAGATCGCGTGGATCGGGGCGACGTCGCCATCCATCGAATAGACGCTTTCGAAGGCGATCAGTTTGGGCGTGTCTATGTCGACGCTGACGAGCAGTTCTTCCAGATGCGCCACGTCATTGTGACGGAACACTTTCTTGTCGCAGCCCGAATTGCGGATGCCCGCGATCATGCTGGCGTGGTTCAACTCGTCGGAGAAGATCACGCAGCCGGGCAGCAGTTTGGCCAGCGTCGACAGGGTCGCGTCGTTCGACACGTAACCGCTGGTGAAGAGCAGCGCGGTATCCTTGCCGTGGAGATCGGCAAGCTCCCGCTCCAGCTCGACATGGAGGTGCGTATTGCCGCCGATGTTGCGCGTCCCGCCAGAGCCCGCGCCGACATCGTGCAGCGCGGCTTCCATCGCGCCGATCACTTTTTCGTGCTGGCCCATGCACAGGTAGTCGTTCGAGCACCATACCGTGATCGGCTTGGGGCCATTGTGGCCGTGGAAGCAGCGCGCGTTGGGATAGGCGCCCTTGTTGCGCATGATATCGATGAAGACGCGGTAGCGGCCTTCCTCGTGGAGACGGTCGATCGCGGAATCGAAGATCTGGTCGTAATTCACGTCGCGCGTCTCTTTGCCTTGTGGCGCCGCGGGTCCGGCGGCGCTGTTCCTGCTTGCGTGTTCTGTCCGCTCCCAACGTGCGAGCGGCTGGATTGTTTCGCGGATATTTAGGTGGAGGTCAGGCGATTTGCCACAGCGATCTTTGCGAGCGGATCGCAGTGGCGGGCAAGGGGTTCAGAAGGCCTCGGCAGGCGCAAAACCGCGCGATGCGAGGGCTGCCTCAAGCCCTTCGGCACCCGCCAGCGGCCCGGTGACGACGAAGCGGTTGGGGCCGGTGGCGGTGAAGGTTTGCCCGTCGAGCAAATGCGCGATCCGCCGTGCGATGCCATGCGCGCCGTCGACCTGACGCACCTGCTGGCCGAAGGCCGCCGCCAGCTCGTCCGCCAGCAGCGGGAAGTGGGTGCAGGCGAGCACCAGCGTGTCGATGCCATCGCCACCGGGCATCGCCGCCAGCCGCGCGCGGACATCGTCGATTACCGCCGGATCGACCACCCGCCCGCGCAGCTTGCCCTCGGCCGCACCGACCAGCGCGGGGGCAGCGATGCGCAGCAAGCGCTTGCCCGCAGCGAAATCGCGTTCGAGATCGTCGACATAGCGCTGCCGGATGGTTGCCTCTGTGCCGACGAGGCCGATGGTGCCGGTCTGCGTGAGTGCGGCAGCAGGCTTGATCGCGGGCACAGTGCCGACCACCGGGATTTCCAGCACATCGCGCACCATGCCCAAGGCGATGGTGGAAGCGGTGTTACAGGCGATACAGGCAAGGCGCGGCTGGTAGCGTTCCGCCATCCGCCCGAGCAGCCCCGCCACCCGCGCGGCAATCTGCGCCTCGGTCTTGGTGCCATAGGGCAGGCCCGCAAGGTCCGCCGCGTAGATCACCGGGGCATCCGGCAGCACGTCGCGCAGGGCGTCGTAGACCGTCAGCCCGCCCACGCCGGAATCGAACAGCAGGATGGGGGCAGTGGGATCGGCCATCGCAGTGCGGCGATGGCCGAGGCCGTGCGCGCGGTCAACTATTGGGCGTGGGAATGACCTTCAGGATGGTTTTGACCTCGATGCCCATTTCGGCCCAACTGGCTTCGCTCCACACAGCGTATTCGGCGAGCGAGATGCGGCCATCGCCGTCCGTGTCGGCATCGGCGTAGAATTCGGCGACCTGTTTGGGATCGGTGCCATCGCCGATTACGCCTGAGCCCTCGACCCGCTCGGGCCCCGACCCTTCCGCGAATTCGACTGTGACAAAAGGGGATTCCGGGCTTTCGAGGAAGCCGCTCTTGTCCGCATCGACATACGCGAAGGCGCGATCGATGCGGCCGTCGATTTCGATTTCGATTTCGGTTGGGGTGGCAGCGGCAGAGGCAGCAGCGTTGACAGCGGTGAGGTCTTCATCGGCGGCAGACGGCTGTCCTCCGGTCGTGAGGGCGAGGGCAAGAATGACGGCAAGCGACATGGCGATACCTCCAATTGC
>RDXA01000113.1 GCA_004292705.1 Sphingomonadales bacterium
AGCACCTTCGCGCCCACCGATGCGAGCTCGAGCATTTCCTCGTAGGTCACCGCCTTCTGCTTCTTCGCCTTGGCGACGATGCGCGGGTCGGTGGTGTAGACGCCGTCGACATCGGTGTAGATGTCGCAGCGATCCGCCTTGATCGCCGCCGCCACCGCCACCGCCGAGGTGTCGGAACCGCCCCGGCCTAGCGTGGTGACGCGGTTATCCGCCGAAAGCCCCTGAAAACCGGGGATCACCGCGATCTCGCCTGCTTCCATCGAAGCGATGAGAGCCTCTGAATCGATCGATTCGACCCGCGCCTTGGCATGGGCTTCGATGGTATGGATCGGGAGCTGCCAGCCGAGCCAGCTGCGCGCCTTGCAGCCGAGCGCCTGAAGGGTCAGCGCGAGGAGACCGCTGGTGACCTGCTCGCCGCTCGCCACGACGACATCATATTCGGCCGGATCGTAGAGCGGATTGGCCTCGCGGCAGAAATTCACCAACCGGTCGGTCTCGCCCGCCATGGCGCTCACCACCACCGCCACCTGATCGCCGCGCGCCGCCTGCGCGCGCACGATATTGGCCACCCGGCGGATACGCTCCGTTCCGGCCATCGAGGTGCCGCCGAATTTCATCACGATCCGGGCCAAGGCTTGACGCTCCTGCTGGTGAGTGTTCGCGCGCGCTGTTAAGGGTGGTTCATGGGAAACGCAAACGTCTCAAATGTTACCATTCGCCCCGATGAGGCGGATTTTTTTGCAAAGCTGGCGCGCGACTGGTGGAATCCCAAGGGTCCGATGGCGTCGCTCCATCAGGTAAACCCGGTCCGGCTGGGCTTTATCCGGGACGCGGTTGATGCGCATTGGCCGGGCGCAGGTGCGCTGGCCAAGCCTCTGGCAGGCAAGGTAGCGCTCGATATCGGCTGCGGGGCGGGGCTGTTGTGCGAGCCGCTTGCACGGCTCGGCGCAGATGTGACAGGTGTGGATGCGGCGGCAGAAAACGTGTCGGCGGCAGCGGCGCATGCCGAGGCCGTGGGGCTTGATATCCGCTATATGGCGGGCGAGGTCGCCTCGCTCGATATCGGCACCTTCGATCTGGTCACGTCAGTTGAAGTGATTGAGCATGTCGCCGACAAGCCGGCCTTCCTGCGCGATGTTGCGGCGCGGCTGGCCCCCGATGGCTTGCTGGTCATGTCCACCCCCAACCGCACGGCGGCGTCGCGCGTGCTGCTGGTCGGCGCCGCAGAGGCGGTCGGCTATGTCCCCAAGGGCACGCACCATTGGCAGGATTTCATAACGCCGGAGGAACTGGAGGCGTTGCTGGCTGACGCGGGTCTGACGGTTACCGCCAAGCGCGGGATCGCATGGAGACCGGGCAAGGGGCTGCATCTGTCCGAGGATATGGCGCTCAATTATATCCTGAGCGCGCGGCGGGCCTAATCCCGTCATCCCAGCGAAAGCTGTGACCTCAAGCGGCAAGCTGCGGCGCGTGAGGCCCTGGGCCCCATCTTTCGCAGGGGTGCCGATCAAGAACAGCTCCGCCCCTTCATTGGCCCGTCGCTGAACACGCCTGCCACGCCAGCCGCCTTGAGCATCTCCGCCAGCTTTACATCGCCGCAGCCGCGTCCCTTGGGTTCATCGCCCGTCCGCAGCATCGCGGGGAGGAAGTCGTTCTCTGGCCGCACTGTCCACGCGTGCACCACCAGGCCCGCCGCCCTGGCATCCCTCACCAGCGTCGTCGGGGTGCCATCGGGGTTCAGCACCATCGCGATATGCGCGCCCACCGCATCGGCATATTTCGCCACCTCTGCCAGCCCAATCGGCGTGACCATCTCGGCATAGCGCATCGCGGGTTCATCCGCCGGGCCAGCAGTCGGAGCGACCAGTTGCACCAGCTTGAACCCGCCCCCGCGCTGCTTCAACCGTTGCAGGGGTGCGATCTCGAAGCTCTGGATGAACACCGGGTCCTGCGGCGTGATGCCAATTTGCCGGAATTCGCGCAGCAGCAGATCGACCATGTCGATCCCGTTGTTCTGGAGCAGGAATTCGGGGTGCTTGAGTTCAGGGTAAAGCCCGATGCGGCCACCGGTCGCGGCTTCCTTGGCGCGCACCAGCTTCACGATCTCGGCGAAGGTCGGCACCTGATAAAGCCCGTCAAACCGCGCATTGGCAGGCCGCAACGACGGGATGCGCTCCTTCGCGCGGAGGGTGCGCAGTTCGGCCAGCGTGAAGTCCTCGGCAAACCAGCCTGCCACCTTCTGCCCGTCAATGGTCTTGTCGCGCCGCCGGTCCTCGAATTCCTCGCGGGTGGCGACATCGGTGGTGCCTGAAAGCTCGTTTTCATGGCGCGCCACCAGTACCAGATCCTTGGTCGCCACCAGATCAGGCTCGATGTAATCCGCGCCCTGATCGATCGCCAATTCATAGGCCGCGAGCGTATGCTCGGGCCGCTCGGCACTGGCGCCGCGATGGGCAATGATCAGCATGTCGCCCCCCTGTGCTGCCACGGGCACGGAAGCCAGAGCCAGAAGCGCGATCAAAGCAAGGCTGCGGACCATGTGTCTTCCTTGAAACCGACCAGAATGCCGCCGGGGTGTTCGACGATGGGCCGCTTGATGATGCTTGGGTGCTGAACCAGCAAAGCGACAGCCGTGTGACTGTCAGCCGCAGCCGCCTTGTCGGCATCGGAGAGCGCGCGAAAGGTGGTGCCCTTCCGGTTGACCACGGTGTCGAGCCCCGCCGCCGCGATCCACGCGGCGACCCGCTCTGGGTCCGCGCCTTCCTTCTTGTAATCGTGGAAGGTGGCGGCGAGGCCCTTGGCCTCAAGCCACACTCGGGCCTTTTTGACCGTGTCGCAGTTGGGGATGCCGTAGAGGTGGATCATGGCTTTCGTCCTTCAGTTTCGGGGGCCGAGATGCGCGTCGGCAATCGCCACCGCCAGCGCATCGGCGGCGTCGGACCCGGCTAGCGTCACGCCGGGGAGCAGCACCTTCACCATCGCCGCGACCTGCGCCTTTTCGGCGCTGCCGGTGCCGGTGACGGCCTTTTTGACCAGCCGGGCCGCGTGTTCGTTCACTGTCAGCCCGGCCATTCCGCACGCAGCCAGCACCGCGCCTCGCGCTTGTGCCAGCTTCAGGGTCGATTGCGGGTTCTTGTTGACGAAGATTTCCTCGGCTGCCGCGCGATTTGGGTGGTGTGCGGCGATCACTTCGGCCAGCCCTGCCTGCAAGGCTGCGAGCCGCTTGGCCATCGGCGCGGCGGGATCAGTCTTGATCTGGCCATTGGCGATGTGGCTGATGCGCGCGCCCTCGGCCCGGATCACGCCCCAGCCGGTCGAGGACAGCGAGGGATCAAGGCCGAGGATCAGCACACATCTTCCCCGGAACGGGGAGGGGGACCACCCCGGACTTGGTCCGGGGTGGTGGAGGGGCACCCGCGGCTGTTCAAGACATCAACGGTTCGGAGAAGCCGCGCCTGCCCCTCCACCATGCTGCGCATGGTCCCCCTCCCCGTTCCGGGGAGGATCAGGAGAGCTTCTCCATCACGTCGTCGGAGATGGCGTAGTTGCCCCAAACGGTCTGCACGTCGTCATCATCGTCGAGCGTATCGATCAGCTTCATCAGCGTGCCGGCGGTCTCTTCGTTGACCTCGACGCTCAGCACCGGCTTCCACGCCAGCTTCACATTGTCCGCCGGGCCGAGCACCTTTTCGAGCTCGCCCGCCACGCCGTGGAGCGCATCAGCGGCGGTCCAGATGGTGTGGCCATCCTCGGAGGATTCGACATCATCCGCGCCCGCTTCAATGGTGGCTTCGAGCACCTTCTCCTCGTCGCCCGCAGCGGCCGAATATTCGATCAGCCCGCGCCGTTCGAACCCGTGGCTCACCGAGCCCTCGCTGCCGAGGTTGCCGCCATTCTTGGAAAAGGCGGTGCGCACATTGGTGGCGGTGCGGTTGCGGTTGTCGGTCAGCGCCTCGACGATCAGCGCCACGCCGCCCGGGCCGTAACCTTCATAACGGATCTCGATGTAATCCTCGCCGCCCGCTTGGCTGGCCTTGTCGATCGCGCGCTGGATATTGTCCTTGGGCATCGACTGCGCGCGCGCCGCGTTGACCGCGAGGCGCAGGCGCGGGTTCATGTCGGGATCGGGCATGCCCATCTTGGCCGCCACGGTGATTTCGCGAGAGCGCGCGCCTTACTCCGGCAGGCGCGCTTGGCGCAAGGGCACGCATTGTCGATGTGATGCGCTTTGCACTGCGCCCGACCTATGTGGCGCAGCCGGATGTGACGGGGTGGCAGGCGTTGAAGGCGCTGGCGGTGCTGGTTGCGCTCAGCCTTGCGATCATGATCCCGCTCGGCCTGATACTCATTGAGGTCGACCTCCCAATGACGATCCGTGTGCAGCGGGCCGAGCCTCCGGCCAACCAGTGGGGTGATCTTTTTCTGGCGCTCGCCTTTGCCCCGATATTTGAGGAAATGGTGTTCCGCGCCTGGTTGTCAGGGCGGACCGCGGCGCTACGGTATGGGCTCTACGGCTTTGTTGCAGTGATTTTGCTGCTGGCGGACGTCATCCTCGCGATCGAAGGCAGGGTCTTCAGCGGGATAGCGGTGGCCGTGATTTTCATCGGACTGCTGCAATGGGGCTGGACGCAAGACACCGACCGCGCCGTGCCCGAATGGTTCATCCGGCACTTCCGCTGGTTCGTGTGGGGATCATCGCTGATGTTTGGCCTTGTCCACATCGGCAATGATGACACCCCTGCCGGACTGGCAGGGCTGATCGCGGTCCTGCCGCAGATGGTGGGCGGCGTGCTGCTCACCTACACCCGTACGCGGCTGGGGTTGGGATGGGCCATCCTCCACCACAGCGCCTACAACGCAGCGTTCTTCGGCGTGCCCTTTGTCTTGCGTTAGGGCGTAAGGCCACAATGCAGTGCGGTGATCGCCGTCAGAATGTCGCGCTAAATCCGCACCGCCGTACCGCTTGCCGACACCATCAGCATCGAGCCGCTGGGCCCGATCACCTCGTAATCGAGGTCGATGCTGACCACCGCATTGCCGCCGAGCGCTGCCGCTTCGGCCTGCAATTCCTCGATCGCCTGCTTCCGCGCGTCGGCGAGAATGCGTTCATAGCTGCCCGAGCGCCCGCCGACGATGTCGCGGATATTGGCGAACAGATCGCGGAACAGGTTCGCCCCGACAATCACCTCGCCGGTGACGATGCCGAGGTAGTCCTGGATGGGCTTGCCTTCGAGCGTCGGGGTGGTGCTGACGATGATGCCGCGCGCGTCTTTCCAGGGGGATGCCATTGCTTGTCGCTCCTCTCAATGCTGTCTTAGTGAGATAACACAGGCCAATTGTTGCTTCAATCGCGATACCGCGGTCGTTATCAAGAGTGATGGCCAAAACACGCGACGACAGCTTTATGCTGATCCTTCTCAACGACGTTGGCGCTGCAATTTCGCGTCGGAAGATGGATGACAACCAGGCGACCCGGCGTGACATGATTCGAACCGCATGCGCCGCAATCGAAGGGATGGTCTGGATCTTTCGCGAACACGTAATTGATACAGCCGATAGTACTTACGGTCTGGAGGGCGATGAAAAATTGATCCTCCAAGAGCGGCAGCTATCTGTATCTGAACAAGGGAAGATTACGGAACAACCGCGATATCTCCCGCTGACAACAACCATCAGGTTCATCGCGCGGATTGCAAACAGGCTAAATGATATCGATCATTTTGACTTCGGAGCGTCAGAATGGGAAGGTTTTCGCAAGGCAATCGAGATACGTAACCGGATCACCCATCCTAAGTCAGCCGACGATTTGCACGTCAGTAAAACTGACGTTGAGCAGGTGATGAATGCCTTGTCTTGGTTTCTCGAAAAACTGACCGAGATCTTGGCGCAGTCTTTGGTGACTCAAAAGCGTTATCTCGGTCAGTTCAAAGACTTCTTTGAAGAGCTCAAGGCGGGTGATCCTGAAATCACCGCCCTATACAACGCGGTTCGTGACAACGAAGCCTGAGTGGATCAAACCATCCCCAATGCCGCCTTGTATGTTTCCAGCAGCATTTCCATTTCTGACCGCTCTTCTGGCTTCATCTTACGCAAGCGATAGATTTGCCGCATCATCTTGGTGTCGTAACCGACCGCTTTGCCCTCCATGTAGACGTCGCGGATATCGTCGGCGATGCCCTTCTTTTCTTCCTCGAGGCGTTCGATGCGTTCGATCAGCAGGCGCAGGCGGTCGTCGGTGGTTTCGGCCATGGGGGTCTCCATCAGGAATGAGAATCGCTTGGCCGGTGCGATAGCCAGCCGTCAGCCCCGATTGAACCGCCTGCGCGAATTATTCCTGTGCGTTCTTCGCGATGCTGGCATCCATCCGGGCGAGCTGTTCGGCCGTGGCAGGGGTCTGGCGCGTCGCCTTCCACTCGGCGCTGGGCATCCCGTGGATCACTTCGCGCGCTGCCTCCTTGTCACCATCAAAGCCGGCATCCCTGATCCAGTCGGCCAGGCAGTTGCGGCAAAAACCCGCCAGCCCCATCAGATCAATGTTTTGCGCATCGTGGCGGTGTCGAAGGTGACGCACCAGGCGGCGGAAGGCGGCGGCAGCCTGCGCATCGTCGAGACTGTCGAGCGGATCGGCATTGCTATTCATCGCGGCTTTTCCTTGAGTTGAAATGCGCCTGTGCCATAGGCAGCCTCCAAGAGGGATAGCCAAAAATGTCACGACGCGATCAGTCACGGATCGACCCGCGCGGCCGCAAGGTCAAGATTCTCGCCACCATCGGCCCGGCGAGCCGCTCGCCCGAGATGCTCGAGCGGCTGGTGCGCGCCGGGGCCGATGCCTTCCGGCTCAACATGAGCCATGGCACCCACGCCGATCACGAGCCCGTTGTCGCCGCCATCCGCGCGCTGGAAAAGCAGTTTGCGCGCCCCATCGCGATCCTCGCCGACTTGCAAGGCCCCAAGCTGCGTGTCGGCACCTTCAAGGACGGGCAGGCGGTGATCCGCCATTCCGGCCACTTCACGCTCGACCGCGACGAGACCCCGGGCGACGAAAACCGCGTTTGCCTGCCGCATCCCGAACTGTTCGGCATCATGGAGCGCGGCCAGCGCTTGCTGATCAACGACGGCAAGATCCGGCTGAAGGTGCTGGAGGCCGACGACAGCCGCATCCTGTGCAGTGCCGAAGTCGGCGGGGTGATTTCCGATCGCAAGGGCGTCAATGTCCCCGACGCCGAAGTGCCGATCCCCGCCCTGACGGAAAAGGACCGCCGCGATCTGGCCTTCGCCACTGAACATGGTGCCGACTGGATCGCGTTAAGCTTCGTGCAGCGGCCCGAAGATATTGCCGAAGCCCGCAAGCTGATCGGCACACACGGCACCGCAATCTGCGCCAAGATCGAAAAGCCCAAGGCGGTCGACAGGCTGGACGCGATCATCGAACTGGCCGACGGGATCATGGTCGCGCGCGGCGATCTGGGTGTGGAGCTTGAACCCTATGAGGTGCCGCCGCTCCAGAAGATGATCGTCAACACCGCGCGCCGTGCCGGGAAGCCGGTCATCGTGGCGACCCAGATGCTCGAATCCATGATCGAGGCCCCGACGCCGACCCGCGCCGAAGTTTCCGACGTTGCCAATGCGGTCTATGACGGGGCCGACGCCGTGATGCTCTCGGCTGAAAGCGCGGCGGGGGCGTGGCCCGAAGAATCGGTCGCGATGATGGACCGGATCGCGGTGCAGGTCGAACGTGACGAGGGTTACAAGGCGCGCGTGCGCTTCCTCGAAACGCCGCCCGATGCGACGACCTCCGATGCGCTTGCCCACGCCTGCATGACCATCGCCGACACCGTGCCGATCAGTGCGATCACGGTGTTCACGGCGAGCGGATCGACCGCGCGGCGGGTAGCGCGTGAGCGGCCCGCGACGCCGATGCTGGTGCTCACTCCCTCGGTTCGCACGGCGCGCCGCGTTGCGCTGCTCTGGGGTGCGCACGCGGTGACGACCAAGAACATCGGCAGCTTCGAGGAGATGATCGGCAAGGGCAAGCGCATGGCGCTGCGCCACGGTTTTGCCCATGCGGGGGCGAAGCTGATCGTGCTTGCCGGGGTGCCCTTCGGAACCCCCGGATCGACCAATCTGCTCCATGTCGTAAGCGTGACCGGCGATGAGCTGGAGAAGCACAAGGGCTAGGTCCGTTCGACCCTCCGCGCGGGCTCAGAACGACTGGCTGATCCTGAGGTTCAGGCGCGGGCTGTTATCGCCCGTGTCATAGCGCTCTTCGGTCAGCGGGACGGCGACTTCGAAATCGAGATCGAGGTCGCGGGTGATGTCGGTGCGAAGCCCCGCACCGCTGGACACCAGTGTCCCGCCGCCAAGACCTTGTCCCAGGTTCGAGACCGTGCCGCCATCGGCAAAGGCATAGAGCTGAACGTGCCGCGCCGCGCCCAAAGGCTTGGGCCAGTCGTAGCGGAGCTCGGCCAGACCCGCGACACCTTCGTCACCCACGGCCTGCGCGAAGTCATAACCCCGCAGGAAGCCCGTGCCGCCGAGCGAGAAGCTTTCGCCGATCAGCAGGGGCGTGCTTGAAAGCTGCCCGATGGTGGCGAGCGAGAGGCTGACCCGCGGGGCGATTCCGCGCCGCCAGTTCAGCCACCACGACAAGGTCGTAAAGTCCGGCTGGGCATCAAAGCGCGAAGCGAGCGGATCGCCGCTACCCGTCGCTGCTAGGACCGGCAGACCCTGGCTCACCGTTGCGCGGCCCTGGAGATTGCCCCCGGCAAGCGGTCCGTATCCGTAGAAGCCGAGCCGCGCGAGCGCGATCCGATCATGCCGGGCGAGCAGGCCAAAGCTGTCCTGTCTGAGATCTTGCAGCTCGCCGCTCGCTTCCAGCCACAGGCTCTTGGCCGAGCTGCGCATGAGCGGATGACGCAGGCGGATCCCGCCCTGCCACGCCTTGCCCAGCAATTCGCGGTTGGCGAGATAGGCGCCGGGCTCCGTGTGCGAATAGGAGCCGAAGACGCCGACACTTGTCCCGCTGTCGTTGACGATCACCGAGTATCGCGCGCTGAAGAAGGCAAGTTCTTCGGGATCCAACGGAGTCACGGAAAAACTGAGGTCGACCTGATCGCGCGGCGAGATAAGCCCGTTGGCGTTGAAATCGAGCCGTGCGCGCACCGGACCCAGCGGCTTGGTGCCGTCGGTAGCTATACTCACGCTGCCGCCGGCATCGCTGTGCCCGGCATCGACCACGAGGATTCGGCGTTTGCCTTCGCGTTCGAATCGGGTGCTGCGAATCCACACGCCGGGCAGATCGTCCGCCAGCAGCACCTCGCGTTGCAGGGCCGAGAGCGTGATCGGTCGGCCATTGGCCAAGCGTTCAAGCTGGCGGCGCATCGCAGGGTTGTCCCAGCCTTCGATTCGCACCGCGTCGATAATCCCCTCATCGACACGGACGCGGAGTATCCCGGCGACGAGCGACTGTTCGGGGATCCATGCCGTGGCAAGGACATAGCCTTCAGCGCGGGCACGGGCAGCAATCGCATCGGTCAGGCGCATCAGTTCGGCGCGATCAAGCGGTCGTCCCGCAAAGGGTTCGATCACCTCGGCAAAAGTCGCTCGGTCGAGCACCACCAGCCCGTCGACCATGATCGCCCCGACATCAAGCACTCCGCCACTGGCGTCAGCCATGGGCATGTCGAGCACCGGCTGCACTTCAATGCGGACCTGACTGGGGGGGGGTAGGGCGAGCTCGTCGCGGTTGACCTGACCCTGCGGATTTGTGCGATCGAGCACGTCCTGTGCCGCCAGCGGACTTGCCGCCAGCAGCACGATCATGCTCCCCCATATGTTAACCGGGCGCAAAGTCAAAAGGTCACCTTCAACAGCAGACTGGCCGAGGAGCTACAACACAAAGGTTAATCAAATTTGGCTGAAAACCTTTGTTAACCAGTCTCCTAAATCTCATCTGTGGGAATCCCGTGTATTCAGTAGGCACGGAGAAACGTATGCGTACCTTGTCACGCCTATTGCTGCCGTTGCTTCTGCTGCTTTTCAGCGGTGTGCCGGCGCTTGCACAGAATAGCGGATGGACTATCAGCGAAGTCAAAGGTACGGTGACTGTCACCGATCCACGTGGGCCGCGTGCAGCAACTGTCGGCACAGCGCTGGTCGCCGGGGCCACAATCCGCACTGACGCACGTGCCTCGGCCGTGCTGGTGCGCGGGCGTGAATTCGTGACGATGCGCCAGAACGCGCAATTGCGGATCCCTGCTGCTGTGCGCGAGCGCGGGATCATTCAGATACTTCAGGATTACGGCAGCGCGCTGTTCAGCATCGGCAAGCAGCCCAACCCGCATTTCGGGGTGGAGACGCCTTACCTCGCGGCGGTGGTCAAGGGGACGACCTTTGTCATCACGGTCAACGGTGAGGGCGCGAGCCTGCAGGTGACCGAGGGCGCGGTGGAAGCCGCGACGCGCGATGGCGGCGCGCGTGAATTGATCCGGCCGGGCGCAGTTGCGATGATCGCGGCAAACGATCCGCTCCGCATGGTCGTCGAAGGCGAGGGGCGGCGCGTGCTTGATTCGCCTGCGCGCGGGGCCGTTGGCGGATCGTCGCCGCAGCCTGCTTCGGCTTCGGCTCCTGCCACGGTGCAGCCGGCCACTCAGGTCGATCGCGGGCGTTCATACATCACCGAAGCGATTTTCAGCACCCCGCGCGATCTGGGCGAGGTATCGGGCGGCTTTGCCGTTGGCGAGGTGTCGGTCTTGGCGGCCGTGGTGGTGTCGGACAACACGGCGCGCGGCAATGCGGCGCCGGTCAGCAATTCGCGTGGCCGCGCCGATGATGGCGTGGTCTGCGCCAACGGCACCTGCGGTCTGGGCAACGATGCCGTCAGCGGCAAACCCGAGAATGCGAACCCCGGCAATGGGGGCGGCAACGGCGGCAAGGGCAATCCTGTTGGCGGCGGCGAAGGCAACGGCAACCCGGTCGGCAACGGCTTATCCGGTGGCAATCCCGGCGGCGGCGACCTCGGCGGTGGCAACAGCGGTGGCAATCCCGTTGGTGGCGGCGAAGGCAACGCCAATCCGGGTGGCAATGGCAACCCCGGTGGCGGCAACCCGGTCGGCAACGGCGATCCCGGCGGCAATGGCATCCCAGGCGGAAACCCGGGTGGCGGCAATGCCAGTGGTAACCCGGGCGTCGGCGGAAGCGGGAACAGCACGCCCGGTGGCGGAGGTGAGAGCAACGGCAACCCGACCGGCAACGGCACCCCCGGTGGCGGTGGCAACGGCGGTGGTGCCCCTGGCGGTGGCGGCGAAGGCAACGGCAACCCGGGCGGCAACGGCAATGGCGCTCCCGGCGGCAATGGCAATGGCAACGGGAATCCCGGTGGCAACGGCAACCCCGGCGGCGGTGGCAACGGCGGTGGTGCCCCTG
>RDXA01000336.1 GCA_004292705.1 Sphingomonadales bacterium
TGTTGAAAATCGTGATACTTCGCAACTTCGCGTAAACTTGGCTCAAGGTCTGCAATGATGTAGGCGGTAATTTGAGCGCTTGAGGGAACTTCAATTGTCGCACCCTGTTTCGTAATGAAGGATCCTCGATCCCTGATTTGCTGTATTGTTTCTCGGATTTGCTTGATGGGGTCACGGCTCGTCGTATCGACCTTATAGTCGTCTCGCCCGGGCCTCTTGAATTCAACTGCCATAACGGCGGAGGTTCCTTCGCCACCGGCGACATAAACCTCGTCATAGAAGCCAATATCTATGACCTTGTCGCCCGCTTGGCGCCGTCCACCATGTAGCGTTCGATCACTCGATGCGTATGAAACGAATGACAGGCGCTCATCGAGTAACCAAAGGTTATGGCGATAGTATTTAGTCTTAGTTGAATCTGAATATCTTGGGAAAATTAGATCATGAATTGCATCCTCGGGATGCATCCGATCTGTGCTATCGAACCGTCTTAATGCATCGGCGACCTCAAGAACGGTCCTACGATGTACCACATACTCACAAAGCGCATCGCGGTAGGTATCAGTAACCTGCTCTAGAATCTCGTCTTTTCGTTCGCGGAACACCTTTTCGTCAGCAAAAGAGTCTTTGAGGTACCGCGACCATCGACGTTCTGCTCTGAGTCTCTGGAGAGATAAATCGGCGACAAAATTTTCTGTTTTCCAGTTGGCGGGCTTCTTTTCCACATACTGGGCGACGGTTTTTCCATCTAACCCGAAACGAAGGAGTGGGTGTCCTTGTAACAGAGCGATAACGCTTTCGCTTTGGCCCGCACGGATCTTTTCTCGCTGATCATTTTCCGTGTCGCCAATCAATTCACAGGCTCGGTCAATAATTTCTATAATTTGTTCTTCCGGCGCTTCAAGGAAGGTGCGATCAGGGTTGGCGTTTTCATCAAAAAAAGCACCACTTACAGCCGCGACAACAACGTATTTTGTGCCATCGCTCCTCTCGAAATATGGGCGACCAAGCTTATTTTGAATTGAGCGCCCCCTTCCGAGGATTCGGTTGTCAGCAAAAAACAAGAGAGTGTGATGGTTGTATGGCTTTCCGTATTCCGATCGAGACACGTCAAGGGTAAATTCATATTCAATCGCTTCAAATTCAATTTTGAACTTGTGTTGTTCCTCATGGCTAAACCGCTTGACGAAATGGTCTCTCAGATTGGTTCTTTTGCCATTATATGCGATTTCAGTCTGCGGCATTGTTCCAGCAGCTAGATATGTAAGGAAGTTCTGAGTAACTCTATCGAGGAACTGTTCTTCACTTAATTCCTGCCAGCGTGCTATATATTCGTCACGGATTTCAGAATAACGAACGCTACAGCCTTGCCCAAATGGCAAAGGCAAGGTTTCTTCAAGGGGCGTTATCTCTTCGTCTGCATAAACATCAAATATAAAGGAATTCGATTCGGCATCGCCCGAAATCTGAGATGAATAGTAAATCCTTTTAAATACTTTAAATCCAATAAAGCGCCCGAACCCTTGACCGTTTTTGCGAAGTTTACGACCTGTGAATGGCGTCAAAAATGCTCGCATATTGTCATCGTCAAGGCCATTTCCATTGTCACTAACTGTAACAGAGAAAGTGTCGTCAGTTTCCCCGTCGATGACGACAACTTGAATACATCCAGATGTGCTGGCATTATTTTCAGAGAAGCGATCATTTATCGAGTGGATCGAATTTGACATCGCCTCTAAGATTGGCAGCAAAAATCCGCCTGTATGCCGCGCGAGGTTTGTTCTAGCGAGCACTGCTTGCATGTCTGGCTTGCGTAACTCAGGCATAATCCCTCCGATTGGCATTGGTGCTGCCATTTCCTCAGGGCCATATCAAGTTGATTCCCTTTCGACTTTCCTACACCCCCGCACCCCCTCTACTCTAGCGCCCGGCGCAGCGCTCGCGTGTCCGCGCGGGTGGGCGGCGTCGGTTTCTTCCTCTTGCACCAAGGAGCGCGCTATGGCTTTTCCTCCTCCGCCCCATCCGAACACCCGTCCGATGAAGGGCTCCGAGCCGGTCGATCCCGCAGGTGATCGCGCTTTCATCGCCGATTGGCTCGCCCATGTTGCGGCGGGGCGGATTGGGGTGAAGCTGGAGACGCCCGAGGATATCCGCGCGATTACGCTCGCCAATGAGCGGCTGATCTGCGGGGATGGGCGGTTGGGGATCTGGTGATCCCGGGGGCGCGCACGCTCGCACCCCGCTGCAATCAGGGCCTGCTGCGCTTGCGCCCATCCCCGGCCGCTGTGGCTGCGCCACGGCTGCGGCTCCCCGTAAACGGGAGGGGAGAAGTAGGGCCTGCCCTTCCAGCATCCTTCGGCTGGTCCCTCTCCCGGAGCGAGCTCGGGGAGGACTAATGTTCCATTTTCCTACAACCACTTGCCGCTGATAGGCTCGGCCGTCTCGTCTTGTTTTTCCAAGGAGTCGCCCGATGTCCGATCTGTCCCCGCACGCTCTCACCACCACCCCTGACGCGGCCGAGGCGGTGCCCGATCTGTCGCGCGAGGTGCTGGCGGCCTTTGTCCAGACGCTGGCGCAGTGGGGCAATGTCCGGGCGGCGGCGCAGCAGGCGGGGGTGAGCCGCGCGCATCTGTACCGGATGCGGCGCGCTTCGGCCGAGTTCCGGCAATTGTGGGATGCGGCGCTGGTGCTCGCGCGCCCGCAGGTCGAGGAGGTGCTGGCCGACCGCGCGCTCAACGGGGTGCAGGAGACGGTGTTCTATCACGGCGAGGAGGTGGCGACCCGCACCCGCTATGACGGGCGGCTGCTGCTCGCGCACCTCGCGCGGCTCGACCGGATCGAGAGCGGCCATATGGTCCACAAAGTCGCGGCCGAGTTTGACGAGCGGGTGGCGCAGCTGCTCGATCCGCCGGTGCTGATGGACTGGGACGACGAGGAGTACGAGGACGAGGAGTACGAGGACTACGAGGACGGGGACTGCGAGGGGGACGAGTACGCGGAGGATGCCGAGGATGGGGCCGAGGAAGACACCGCGGAGAAGCGCTGGGACGTTCTCATCAAAAGGTTGCGCGGGACGACGCCATGATCGCGCCGCGCGGGGGCAGGTTTTTGGTTTCTGGACAGTGTCTCATGTGTCTCCAACAGGCGCGCGCGGCGCGGGCTCCTGCGGCTGCGGCGTGACGGCGGCCACGGCGGCGAAGGTGGCCAGACCGCTCGCGGCCATCCACAGGAAGGCGCCGGGGAGGGCCAGACCCCAGTCGAGCACGCCCAGCACGCACCCTTGCACCACGATCGCGGCCAGCGCTGCGCGGCGGGCGGTGGAGCCGGCCAGACCGGCGATGATCGGCACGGCGAGCACCGCCGCAATCGCTCCGGCATCGAGCACGAGGTCGCGCAGGCTCTCCCCCTGCGCCGCGAGCACCGACGCAACCGCCGCCGCGCCCACGGTCGCCATGCGTGCCGCCCGCAGCATGGCGAGGGGGGAGGCCTCGGGGCGGAGGCGACGGTAGCCACTCTCGGTCACCACCGCCGAGACCGCGAGCAGCGCGGAATCGACCGAGGAGAGGATCGCCGAAATGAGCGCTCCGGTGAACAGGATGTAGAGCGATGGCGGAAACAGGGCCTTGGCTAGGCTGGGCAGATAGGCCTCGTCTGCACCCAGCGTGATGCCGAGGGCGGGGCCGAGCTGCGGGCCGAACAGGCCGAGGCTGACGGGGATCAGGCCGACCGTGAGGTAGATCGCGGCTCCCCACAGGGCTCCCCGCCGCGCCACCTCGGGCGACCTGGCGGCGAGTGTCCGGGCGAGCGCCTCCTGGCTGACCATGGTGCCGGCGATGGGGATGAGCCACAGCTCGATCCGCTCGGTCCAGCTCTCGCCCGGCGCGGTGAACGACCAGACGGTCGGCGGGGCAGCGGCCCACATGGCAGCCACACCGCCCGAGGCATCGACCATCAGCGCGAAGAGGAGCAGGATCGCCAGGATGATGATGGCGCCCTGCACAATGTCGGTGACGACATCGCCCGCAAGCCCGCCGAACATGGTGTAGGTCATCACCAGCAGCGTCGCACCGATCAGGCCGGTCGTGAAGTCGAGGCCCGATGCGCTGGAGATGATGGTCGCAAAGGCGAACAGCTGCGCGGCAGACCAGGTGGTCGCGGAGAGCGCGATGACGATGGCGGCGAGGCTCTCGGTGCCGGGGCCGAAGCGGCTCCTCAGGAAGTCCGCGATGGTGATGAAGCCCCCGCTGCGCAGCCGGTAGGCGAAGAACAGCGCGATGGCGAGAATGCCGATGGCATAGGCGAAAGGCTCGGCCCGGGCGCCCGCCAGCCCGTCGCGCGCGACCTCGCCCGAGGTGGCGATCAGGCTTTCCGAGGCGAACCAGGTGGCAAACAGGCTCATCCCCACCGCGCCCGCGCCTAGGCTGCGTCCGGCGACGAGGTAATCGGCATCGGACTTCGCCCCGCGCCCGGCCCACACGGCCAGCGCAATCTGGGCCGCGACATAGGCGAGGATCAGCGTGAGCGTGATGGCCGTGTTCCCCTTGCAACCCGCCGGGACGGACGCCAGCGTGGTGGCGTGCAGGCAGCGTACCTAACCGTGCAGCCGCATCGCGCAAGGGGTGATGCGCGGCTTGCGAACAGACCCGCGCATCCGGCCTTTGCCGCGCCTCGTACGTGATGCAGGACAGGGCGACCACAGGACCATCATCATGCAGCCAACGCTTAACTCTGCCATCCGCCTGCGCTCCATCAGCCTTGGCGTTGCCGCTGTTATCGGCACTGCGACGCTGGCGATCAGTGCCCATGCGGCGATCAATTCCAATCTCCAGATCGACGCGGGCACGACGTTCGAGTTGGGTGGCGGTCAGGAAGGTGCCTTTGCCGTCTCGGGAAAGAACACCGGGCCGGTCGCTGTGGAGGTGCTCGGCCGCAAGGAAGGCAGTGCTGCGGCGATAGCGCGCGGTACGATTGCACCGGGCGGTTCGGTCGACGCAAAGTTTGCGCCGGGCGAGATGGCGCTGCTGCGCAATACCTCGACGACCGAAATGGCGCGGCTGCAGTTGAAAATTACCGGCGATACGTCTTCGCTCGGGATGACCTATTCAGACAATCGCTGAACCGCGGCTCAGTTTTCGATCAACGCCAGCTCCACCGCGGCGTGGCCGCGCGCGACGAGACCAAGTTCGTGGGCAGCAGCGCGGCTTACGTCGATGATGCGGCCACGGGTAAAGGGTCCGCGATCATTGATGCGCACCACAACGCTGCGACCATTGGCGGGATTGGTCACGCGTACAAGGCTGCCAAAGGGCAGGGTGCGGTGCGCAGCGGTCATTGCGCCATTGTCAAAGCGCTCGCCGCTCGCTGTAAGGCGACCGTTGAACTTCGAGGCGTAGTAGGACGCGCTGCCGCGCCCGAGGGTGATCTCCTGCGGGGCGGAAGACTGCACAGGCTGGTTGGCCACGGGAGAGGGCAGGGTGACTTCAGGGGTGGGTTGCACCGGCACCAGTTCGATGACCGCAGCGCTGGTCGCGGGGTCGATACCGGCATTGGACGCATCGGGTGCGGCCGCCGAAGACGCCGCGAGCGGTGCAAGGCCCAACAGGCCTGCGACAGCGATGGCTTGAACACTCCGGCTAGCGAAGCTGCGAGCTCTGTGGCCCTCGGTGCGATTTCCCGTCCGCATGCGGAGGCCGTTACAGGGGGGACTGCAAAAAAGGCAAATGCTGCCCCTATTTCGTCGTCGCAATGGGTCTGTTGAGGAACGAGTCGCCCCGGAAACAGGACGAAGCGTTGATCCGCAGGCCGCCGCGACGGGCGGCAAAGTGGGTGAAGAGCGCGTGCGACTCGGCGGGAAAGGTGGGTTTGTTGAGCTGAACTGCAGCGACTGCCAATAGCAAATGGGGCCGGCATTTCTGCCGACCCCACTCTCACCGGCGTGTGGATAACCCTCGCTCGCGATGCTTCCGGCGAACCATCGGCATCATCTGCTCCGGGCCATGCTTGGCGCCCGATGTCTAGCCTCTTGCTGCCCGGTCTTGCGACTGGCCTTGCCAGAGATTTGTCACCGGCGCTCGCGCCGGCATCCGGCTTTTGCTCCTGCGGGCCTTGCGTTCCCCTACAGACCGAAGCCCTTTGGTTTCCGCCGCCTCGCGCATTCGCTTGGCCGAGGCCGAGATCCTCTACTGTTCACAAGCGCCGCAGATTGGGGGCTTTCGCCGTTTCCGTTGCACTTCCGCTCAGCCAGCATCCTGACCTGTCCGGTTTCACCGCGTCGCTCCCATCCGCTAACGAGCCGACTTGCCTTTGGCCGAGGCCTCCTGCAAGGCGTCTCAAGATGAGCGCGTGGACAGATGTCACCGCCATCCTTGGGGCCAAAACCCCGGTAACTTCAAAGCCTTGCGGCCTTTTGTTCCGGTTGCTTGGTGTCCCGAAGACAGGTTGAAAGTGCGCCTGAATCGGCGATCTGACAACATTCCAGACCGCGACTTTTCCACTTCGGGCCATAAGGCCTGTGGACACGAGTGGATAACTCAACGGTTCATCGTATTTGTCGTGAGGCGGTGCGAAAAGCAGGAAGGAATCCGTCTTCGTATTGTCACGATAAGGGGCCGTTTCGGCCGCGGCGAGCGCCCCGACTCGGTTTTCCCCAAGACCGGAAGCGATCAGGTGTCGCGGTTGCGTCGCGCCAACAGGCGCAGACGAAGGCCATTCAGCTTGATAAAGCCTTCTGCGTCCTTCTGGTCATAGGCCCCGGCATCATCCTCAAAGGTGACGTGGGCCTCCGAATAGAGCGAATAGGGCGATTTGCGACCCACCACGCTGGCAAGACCCTTGTAGAGCTTCAGCCGCACCGTGCCGGTGACCTTGTCCTGACTGTGGTCGATCGCGGCCTGCAGCATCTCGCGCTCGGGGCTGAACCAGAAGCCATTATAGATCAGCTCTGCATAGCGTGGCATGAGTTCGTCCTTGAGGTGCGCCGCGCCGCGATCGAGCGTGATCTGCTCGATCCCGCGATGGGCGCGGGCGTAGATCTCGCCGCCGGGGGTTTCATACATCCCGCGGCTCTTCATGCCCACGAAGCGGTTCTCGACGAGGTCGAGGCGGCCAATGCCGTGCTTGCGGCCGAGATCGTTGAGAGCCGCCAGCAGCGTTGCGGGGCTCATCGCTTCGCCGTTCAGCGCGACACCGTCACCCTTCTCGAAATCGACGGTGATGTATTCCGGCGTATCGGGCGCGTCCTCGGGATTGACCGTGCGCGAGTAGACGTAGTCAGGCGTCTCCTCCCAAGGGTCTTCCAGCACTTTGCCTTCCGACGAGGTGTGCAGCAGGTTCGCGTCGGTCGAGAACGGGCTGTCGCCGCGCTTGTCCTTCGGCACCTGGATCTGGTGCTTTTCGGCCCATGCAATCAGTGCCGTGCGGCTGGTCAGGTCCCATTCGCGCCACGGAGCGATCACCTTGATGTCGGGATCGAGCGCATAGGCTGAAAGCTCGAAGCGCACCTGGTCATTGCCCTTGCCGGTCGCACCGTGAGCGATGAAATCGGCGCCGGTCTGGTGCGCGATCTCGACGAGGCGCTTGGAAATCAGCGGCCGCGCAATGCTGGTGCCGAGCAGGTAGTCGCCTTCATAGCGGGCATTGGCGCGCATCATCGGAAAGACGAAATCGCGCACGAATTCCTCGCGCACATCCTCGATGAAGATGTGATCGTCGGGAATCCCCATCGCCCGGGCCTTGGCGCGCGCAGGCTCGATCTCCTCGCCTTGCCCCAGATCGGCGGTGAAGGTCACGACCTCCAGACCGCGCTCCACGCTCAGCCATTTGGCAATGACGCTGGTATCGAGACCGCCCGAATAGGCGAGGACGACTTTCTGGGGCTGGGCCATGGTGGGTTCCTTGTGGGCTAGCGGCGCGCGCGCCCCTAACAGTGCACAGGGTGCGGGGCAATCGCGGTTTCGCGCCAATACCGGCACTGCGCGGCTAATATATTCAGGTATAATGAAAATCTCGGGTGACAGCGCAGGCGTATTGGCGTAACGGGATCGCGGGATCGTCGC
Organism: Sphingomonadales bacterium; assembly: GCA_004292705.1. Taxonomy (GTDB): domain Bacteria; phylum Pseudomonadota; class Alphaproteobacteria; order Sphingomonadales; family Sphingomonadaceae; genus Erythrobacter. The sequence goes on from RDXA01000336.1 coordinate 8,055, forward strand.
ATATGGAGGGCATAATCATGCACCGGTCCCTGTTTCTCGCTTCGTTTGCACTTCCTTTCCTCGCCGTGCCTGCCACGGCGCATGAGGTGCTGCACGCAGGCCACGATGCCCATTCTCATGGCCAGACTTGCGGTCACCAGGCGCTCGAACATGCGGGCCATGTCGACTATCTCCATGATGGCCACCTGCACCACGCGCACGGCACCCACACGGACGAACACGCGCTGGAAGTCAGCACCGCCAATCCCGAAGCCGAAGAGCTTGCGGCGCGGGTGACAAGCGACGATCACCCCCACGGCCATGCCGGTGAAGAACACATCACCGTTCAGCACGGCGCCCATGTCGACTTCGTGCATGACGGGCGGCTTCACTACATGCACGGCGATCATTCCGACGATCACGGCGCGGTGAAGCTGGTCGCCGCGCGCTGATCAGCCGATCAGATAGTCCCGTGTGATCGGGAGGGCGTGGCGGCTGCGGATGTACTGGATCTGGTAATTGCCCATGCCGCCATGCTCGAACACCGTGGCCGCGCCCGCGAGGTAGAAGGTCCACATCCGGAAGAACTTCTCGTCGTACAGCGCGACGATGGCGTCCTTGTGCGTCATGCAGTTGGCGTACCATTGGCGGATGGTCTTGGCGTAGTGGAGCCGCAGCGTCTCGATGTCCGAGGCGATCAGCCGGTACTTCTCGCTGGCCGCGACCGTTTCGGAAAGGGCCGGGATGTAGCCGCCGGGGAAGATGTACTTGCGGGTGAAGGCATCGGTGGTGCCGGGCGTGCCGAAGCGGCCGATGGTGTGCAGCAGCATCACGCCGTCATCGGCAAGGATGTTGGCGCAGGCCTCGAAGAAGGTTTCGAACTGGGCACGCCCGACGTGTTCGAACATGCCGACCGAGACGATCCGGTCGAAACGGCGCCCGCTCGCAGCCGTGTCGCGGTAATCCTCGAGGAGGATCGTGACCTTGTCGGCGACGCCTGCCTCGGTGACCTTCTGACGGGCAAGCGCGGCCTGCTCTTCTGACAGCGTGATGCCGGTGACGCGTACATCGTGGTGCCTGGCCAGATGGATCGCCATCCCGCCCCAGCCGCAGCCGATATCGAGCACCTCCTGCCCGGGCGAAAGGTGGAGCTTCTTCGCGATATGCGCGAGCTTTGCGAACTGCGCTTCGGCCAGCGTCATGTCGTCGCGCGGCCAGTAGGCGCAGGAATATTGCCAGTGCTCGGCATCGAGCATCAGCGCGTAGAGATCGTTGCCGATGTCGTAGTGGTGCGCGACGTTCTGCTTGGAGCCGACGCGGTTGTTGATCTGTTCGGCAAAGAAGCTGGCGCTGTTGATCACCCGGTTGACGAGGTTCGGCGGGCCGATCTCCCCGCCCTTGTCCCACGGGTTGTTGGCGCGCAGCAGGCTGACGAGGTCCATCACGTCGCCCTCCTCGATCACCAGCCGACCCTCGATGAAGGCCTCCGCCGCGCCGAGCCGCGGATCCATCAGGATGTCGCGCGGCACCCGGTCATCGGTGAAGCGCAGCACCACCTCCGGAAAGCCCTCGGCCGGCTGGCCATAGGTGTTGGCACTGCCATCGGCGAACACGACGCCAAGGCGGCCCTGTTTGACCGAGTTGGACAGGAACCGATCGAGGAGAGGCTTGCTCATTGGGGTCCTTTCGTGGTTTTCTGATGGTCACTGACGGCCATGGGCAGTTTTCGCAATATCGTGATGGCGAATATGCGCGGTTAGGTGGGGGAGGGAATATGGCCGAGGCCAAGACCACGATGACCGACGTCCCGGTCGAGACCTTCCTCGGGAGCGTTGAACCGCCGGTTAAACGGGATGAGGCACGGGTGCTTGATGCGTTGTTTCGCCGGGTGACGGGCGCTTTGCCGCAGATGTGGGGCGCGACGATCATCGGCTATGGCGCATACCGCACCACCTACGAGAGCGGGCGGGCAGTGCACTGGATGCGCAGCGGCTTCAGTCCCAGAAAAAGCAAGCATTCGCTCTACCTGATGGGCGGATATTGCGACGATATGACGGCTGCGGGCCGCGCCGATATGCTCGCCCGGCTGGGCAAGCACAGCACCGGCAAGAGCTGCCTTTACGTGAACAAGCTCGCCGACATTGATCTGGCCGTGCTGGAGCAGATCATCGCTGCCGATTGGGCGACGATGCTGCAGCTGTTTCCCGAGGATTAGACGCCCCCGCGGGTCAGACTCCGGCATACCACTGGTAGCCGGCGACATCTTCCCAGAACCCGCCCTTGCCCTGTCCGACTGTGTCAAAGCTTTCCACGGCCTCGATCGCCTTGACGTATTTGGCCTGCTTGTATCCGAGCTGGCGCTCGATCCGCATCCGCAGGGGCGCACCGTTCTTTTCGGGCAGGGGCTCGCCGTTGAGTGTGTGGGCGATGATGGTCTGCGGGTGATAGGCGTCGACCATGTCGATGCTCTCGTAATAGTCGCGCCCGTAAAGCACGTCCGCACAGCGAAAGACGATGAAGTTCGCTTGGCTTTGCACCTTGGCCGCATCGAGCAGTGCAGCAAGCTGCGGTCCGCTCCATTCACCGATGGCACTCCAGCCTTCGACGCAGTCGTGACGGGTGATCTGGGTGCGCTGCGGCAGGGCGCGGATATCGGCAAGTGTCAGGCTGAGCGGCTGCTCCACCAGCCCGCGCACCTCCAGCGTCCATTCGGGAAACCCCTTGGCAAGCTGGTCCTGGTAGAAGGGGTCGGCGACCGTCACCGATCCATTGCCGCGGAATGTGGGCGAGCGTTCGGCGCGCGAGTATTCCGGCGCGAGGCCCTGCTTGCCGGCAAGCGCGCGGTGGATGGTCCGGTGCCCGTCTTCGGCCGCCTCGAACAGGGTCTTGGCGGTCTCGCTGTCGTTGATCTTCGAGCAAGCGGTGGCGCCCAGCGCAGCGATCCCGGCCAGCAGCGAACGGCGCGGCAAATCAACCATGGGCGGGCGTTCCTTCTTCAGTCACGGGCACGGGCACGGGATCGGGCAAGGGCGGCGCGGGCGGAGCAACCGGTTCGCGCTTGCCACCGGTGAACATTTCGAGGATCAGCCGCCAGTCGGTGATTGCGAGCAGGATGTGGATCACGAAGAAGGCAAAAATCGCCCAGGCTGCGATAAAGTGTAGCGAGCGCGCGCTCTGGCGTCCGCCGAGCACATCGAGCAGCCAGGGCGCGGCCGCCTGAAAGCCGGGACTGATCGCAAGCCCGGTGAACAGCATCAGCGGCAGCAGCACACCGAACACCATGCCGTAAAGAATGCGCTGGACCGGATTGTAGCCGTGCACCGTACCGCCGCCCGAATGCGCCTTGACCGAGGCGAGAACTGCGCCCGGCGTCCAGTCGCGCGGGGTGGAGGTGAGGTCGCGGCGGAAGTGGCCGTTCACCAGCATTGCCACCCAGATGAAAAGCAGGCCTACACCAAACGGCCAGGCGGCGGTGATGTGCCAATCACGCGCGAGGGCGAGGTTGTAATGCTGGGGGATGGTCGCCCAACCCGGAAACTTGATGACCGAAAGCCAGGCGTCCTTGGCATCGAAGCCATAGTCGCCCCAGTAAAGGTAGCGGTGGGCGTTGGAAATGTTCAGTCCGGTCATGAACAGCACGATAATCGCTGCCGCGTTCACCCAGTGCCACAGGCGGGTTGAAAGCGCGTGCTTTTTCATGCGGGGGTTCCCTCCGCCTGTTCGCGGGCGAGCCAGATGACGTCGCGCGGCTGGTCGAGCAGATGCTGGCCGCTGTCGATGAAGAGGCTCTGCCCGCTGGCGAGCGATCCGCCGGACAGGAACAGCGCCGCGTCAGCGATTTCGTCAGCGCCAGTCTTGCGGCCAAGCAGGTTGAGGCGATGCGAAATCTCGGTCTCCTCCTCGCGCTGGTCATGGCTGGCCAGCACGGCGCCGGGCGCAAGGCCGTAGACCCTGACGCTGCTACCTGCATTGCCCTTGGCCAGCATGCCGATGGTGGCAGCCAGAGCGTGTTTGGACATGGTGTAACTGAAGAAATCGGGGTTCGTGTTCTCAATCTTCATGTCTGTGACATGGATCACGCTGCGCACGTCCGGGATGCTCGCCGTATGGGCGATAAAGGCCTGCGCCAAGCGGGCCGGGGCAAGAGCGTTGATCTGCATTGCCTCCCGGTTCGTCGCCGGATCGAGTTTGGTTACACCGTCATAATCGAAAACCGAGGCCGAATTGACGAGGCAGCGCCAGTTGGTGAGCCGCGCGGCGAGTTCCGTCACGGCAGCGACGGCGGCGTCATCATCGGCAAGGTCGAAGGCGAGCGTCTCTGCCGAGGGCAGGGTGGAACCAAGCGCCTCGGCAGCGGCGGCGGAACTGCGGTAATGGATCACCACGTGCCACCCGGCTGCAGCGAAGCGGCGGACAATGGCGGCGCCGATACGCGTCGCCCCGCCGGTCACGAGAACGGCGGGGCGATTCATGGTGCGGGTGCTGTGGTGCTGGGCATGACAGCTGCGCTATCATTGAGGCGGGCGCGCTTCAATCGGGGAGCGGCCAGGCTCGCCCTTGCTCAGCGTGGCATCAGCGGCAGCGTGTCCCACCCCGGTCGATCTCGCGGCCGAGCAATCCGCCGCCGACTGCACCGATGATCGTGCCGAGCGTGCGGTCGCCGCGGCGGTCAACCTGGCGTCCCAACAATGCGCCGACACCCGCGCCGACCAGCAGGCCGACCGTTCCGTCATCGCGGCGGCAGCGCCAGCGCCCGTTGTTATCCTGCCAGTAGCGCTGATCGCCGCGGCCATCCCAGCGGCGGTCGTCCCAGTCACGGTTGCGGTCACGGTCGCGCCAGCGGCTGCGATCGCGGCGGTCACGCCAGTCGTCGTCATCATAAGCGGCAACCGAGGTGAAGGGCGCGGCGCTGTCATGGAACGCGGCGAAAATCGGTGCGGGGGCGGCGGGCAGTTCGGCGGCCTGCGCGGGTGCAGCGAAGGCAACCATCGATCCAGCGGCGGCAATCAGGGCGAGGTGTTTCATGGCTCGTTTCCTTGTGGGGGCTCCCCGATGGAGCACGACCCTTTTCGTTCATCAAATGCGAACGCAGGATGAACGCAGTTGTCAGGAAACAGCAGGTTTTGTTCATCTGTCATGCGGACAGGATGAACCGTGCCTCACCTGCGTTTGGCCGCCGCCTTTTCGCGCAGGCGCGGTGTGAGCGACGCGAGGTCGGCAAGTTCGGCGTATTCCTCGGGCGTTGCCTTGCCTGCCACCAGCGCTTGGAACACGCGCGCGACGCTCCAGTCGATTGCACCGATGCTGACCCGCTCGATCAGATCGCCCGCCGCCACCTCGCCGGTCTCGATCACGCGGAAATACCAGCCGCAGCGGGATGTCTCGATGATCTTTGCCACCATGCCCTTGTGACCGAAGCGGTGCTCAATCTTCCAGCACGGCTGGCGCGGCTGGCTGACCTCGATCAAAGCTGTGCCAAGCCGGAAACGGTCACCGATGTGGACGTGGCCTTCCAGCAGACCGGTAACGGCCAGGTTCGATCCGAAGCCACCGGGCTCGTCCAGCGCCGGGTGGCCGCCGATCTCGCCGCGCCACCAGTCATGGTGGTCGAGCGGGTAGAGGTGGAGCGCCATTTCCGGCCCGCCATGCACCCGCCGGTCGGCCTGCTCATCGGGGGCGAGACCGTCTTTCAGCACCTGCACGGCGCCTTCGCGGGGCCGCTTGGCAATGGCGCTCGTCTCGGCACCGTTGAAGGGGCGGGCGGTGCCGGTGCAGACGGCTTCAACAATCCAGTGGTTCATGATTTGCGCATTGTTAGGTCGATCCAGTCACGCTCGACATTGTCGAACCCGCCGGCGGTGTAGCGGCGGGTGTCGACGACGGCCCAGCCGGGGATCGCGCCATATTGGTCTGCAAGCCAATCGGCGGAGGGGAAATTGTAGAACCTGCCCAGCGTATCGCGGTCCTCTTGCATGCCGAGCTTGTAGCTCGCGAAATGCCAGCCGCCGGGGCGCAGGGCGCGGTGGATGCGGGCAAGGACACCGGGCAAGGCGTCGCGGGGGCAGTGGAGCAGGCTGGCATGGGCCCAGACGCCGTCATAAGCGGCCTCGGCGTCAAGCTCATCGAAGGCCATTATGCGTGCGCCCACGCCCCAGCGTTCATTGGCCTTGGCGACCATGGCAGGCGTCGCGTCGGTTGCGTCGACGGCGAAGCCGCGCGCCGCCATCCGCGCAGAATCCTGCCCGCCGCCGCAGCCCAGTTCGAGCACGCGTCCGCCCGCAGGCAAATTGTCGAGGAACGGATCCAGCTGGTAGGAATGCGTCTGTCCGAACTTGAGCACATAATGCGGCGCGCGCGCCTGGTAGAAGGCGATCGTGTCGGGATCAGTGCTCACGCGGTTGCCGCTGCCGTCGCCGCCTCGCGGTCGCGCTGGGCACGGGACTTCTTTTCCGCGGCGGTCTTCAACTGGCCGCAAGCCGCGCCGATATCGCGCCCGCGCGGGGTGCGGACGGGGGCGGAGAAGCCGCCCTCGAACACGATCTGCGAAAAGGCGCGGATGCGTTCCGGGGTCGAGGTTTCATAATCCGCGCCGGGCCAGGGGTTGAAGGGGATCAGATTGACCTTGGCGGGCAGATTGAACTGGCGCAGCAGCCGCACCAGCTCGCGCGCGTCCTCGTCGCTGTCGTTCTTGTCCTTGATCATCACATATTCGAATGTGATGCGCCGGGCGTTCGATGCGCCGGGGTAATCGGCGCAGGCCTGCAGCAGCTGCTCGATGCCGTATTTCTTGTTGAGCGGCACCAGCTCGTCGCGCACGTCCTTGCGCACGCCGTGCAGGGACACCGCGAGGTTGACGCCGATCTCCTCGCCGCAGCGCTCCATCATCGGGATGACGCCGCTGGTGGACAGGGTGATGCGGCGCTTCGAGAGGGCAAGGCCATCGCCGTCCATCACCAGCTTCAGTGCATCGCGGACGTGATCGAAATTGTAGAGCGGCTCGCCCATGCCCATCATCACGATGTTGGTGAGCAGGCGCCCGTCTGCGGTGTAGTGGCCCGCCTCGTCATCCTCGTCGATCACATCAGCGTCGCTAATCATCGTGCCGCGCGGCCATTCGCCCAGCGCATCGCGGGCGAGCATCACCTGCCCGACGATCTCGCCGGGGGTAAGGTTCCTCACCAGCTTCATCGTGCCGGTGTGGCAGAACGAACAGGTGAGGGTGCAGCCGACCTGCGAGGACACGCACAGCGTGCCGCGGGTCTCGTCGGGGATGAACACCATCTCGAAATCGTGGCCGTCGGCGGTGCGCAGCAGCCACTTGCGGGTGCCGTCGACCGAGTGCTGGGCCTCGACCACGTCCGGGCGGCCGATCACGAAATGCTCGCTGAGCCACGGGCGCATCGGCTTGGCGATGTCGGTCATCGCCTCGAAATCGGTGACGCCGCGGTGGTAGAGCCAGTGGAACACCTGCTTGGCGCGCAGCTTGGCCGCCTTGGCATCAAGGCCCGCTTCCTCGAACAGCTCGCGGATGCGCGGACGTGGCAGGCCGATCAGGTCGATGCGGCCATCTGCACGCGGCGTGATGTCGCGCGTGGCGGGGACCGGGTCAACGAGGCCCGGAATGGACATGAGTGCAGTATCGGCCATGAGGGCTGCGCATATAGGGCCAAGAGGGCGGTTTGACCAGTCAGCGCGGTCTTGCACATCCCACGGTGGCCGCATCAATCGCCGTCGCCGCGCCGGTCAGCACATAGCGGTCGGTGAAAGTCCCGCCCTTGGCGCTGTTGGCACTCACGCTCATCCGTGCCGCAGAGCGCAAAGCGGCGATGATTGCGGCGTCCTGCCGGGCGTCCGTTGCCCAGGCGTTGCGGCCCTTGGCGACAAGGGTGAAGCGCTTGTCGCCCACCGCCAGCCGCACCGCGCCTTTCGCAATCACATCGCGCGACAGCACGAGATGCACGGCCCCGCGCACCTTTCTGTCAGGCCAGTGCGAGACTGTCGCATAAGCGGGCGCAGCGGGTCTGCCTTGGGCCTTGGCGATGGCATAGCAACGGGCGGGTGCCGCATCCTTGAACGCCGCCCAGCTTTCATAGACGCCGAGGCTTTCCCGCGCCGCCAGCGGGGCGGCGACGAGCAGTAAGGCCACGAGCGGGAGCAGCCTAATCATAGACAATCTCCAGCACTTCCCATTCGCGCGTTCCCGAGGGGAGGGTAACCACGCGCTGGTCGCCCACGCTCGCCCCGCGCAGCGCCCGCGCCAATGGCGAGTTCCAGCCGATCCGGCCGGAGCCCGCATCCTGCTCGTCATCACCGACCAGCTGGACGGTCTGCTGGCGGTCGTCCTCGTCCGCGATGGTGACCCGCGCGCCGAAGAACACGCGCGCACGGTCGACCTGCGCGCCCGGATCGACCACCCGCAGCGCCTTCATCCGCCGCGCGAGATGGGCGAGCTCGCGGTCGATCTCGCGCATCTTCTTGCGGCCATAGAGGTAATCGCCGTTCTCCGAGCGGTCGCCATTGCCCGCCGCCCAGCTCACGATCTCGACGATGGCCGGACGCTCGGTGCCCAGCAGGTGGTCATAGCGCGCCTTGAGCGTCGCCATGCCAGCAGGCGTGATGGGCGCGCCCGGTTTGGGTGTCATGGGTCCCGCCGATCAGCGCAGAAAGGCGTCGACCGGGCGCGGCAGGCCTGCCGTCTCGGGGTACATGTGCGAATAGGTCACCGCATTGCCGATAACGCGCATGATGTAATAGCGGGTCTCGAAATTGGCCGGGATCTTCTCGATCCAAGTCACCCAGTCGATTGCCCCGGTGCGCGGATCGCCATTGCGGCGAAGCCACTCGTTCACGCGCCCCGGCCCGGCGTTGTAGGCGCCCACAGCGAGCGGAAAGGCACCGCCGTAATAGCTCATCATCCGGGCGAAATAGGCATCGCCAAGCTGGATGTTGTAATGCGGCGTCGCGGTCAGATCGGCCGCCATGTAGTTCATGCCGAGCTTGCCGGCCTGCTCGCGCGCCGTACCGGGCATCAGCTGCATCAGCCCGCGCGCACCGGCATGAGACACGCGGGTGCGGTCAAACTCGCTTTCCTGCCGCCCGATGGCATGCACCATCACCCAGTCGTTCACCGCAGGCGGCGTCGAGACGATCGGAAAGCCGATCCGTTCCAGCCCCGCAAGCCCGTTTTCGCCGGCCTTCAAGCCAAGCACCACCGCCATTTCGTCGAGCCTGACTTCATTGGCGAGCATCGCGGCCATCAGCATTTCTGTCGGCGTGTCGGCTTCATCGCCCAAGGCTTCGAAGAAGCGGCGTTCGGTGCGCCAGTCACGGCGGTTCTGGGCGAGAGCGCGGATGGCCTTGACCAGCGGGCGGCTTTCGAATTCGGTGCGCACGGCTGCGTCCATTGCCGGGTTCGGCAGCCCGGCAAAGGCGGGCATGGAGCGGCCTAATGCCGCAAGCGCGAGCTGGCCGTAATAATATTCGGGCCAGCGCGCCGCCATCTCGAAATAGCGTGCCGCATCGGCCTGATTGCCGGCTTGCCGCGCTGCGCGGCCGGCCCAGAAATAGCCCTTGGCCTTGGTCAACGGGGTCTTGGCTGCATCGCCATAGCGCGCAAACAGCGGTGCGGCCGTCATCCCGTCGCCGAGGTCCCATAGCGACTTGGTGCCGCCCAGCCACATCAGGTCGGTCAGCCGGTCGCGCAAGGTGAAGCTGGTGAGGGACAGATCGGTGCCGGGTGCGAACAGATCGCCGGTGCGGCTGGCGATCAGCGCCGCGTCCCGCGCACCGAGATCCTCGGCAAGGCCGAGCAGCTGGCCGACAAAGGCTTCCGGGTCGAGCGCGGGGCGGACGAAGTCCGGGCGGCTGATGAAGACCCGTGCGGCCTCGCCCGGCTGGCCGGTCGAACGCAGAAACTGCACGAGGTTGAAGACATAGCCCGGATCGGATGCGGCTTGCGCAGGCACAGCGATCCCGGCGGCCTCAGGCCGTTCCCCGCGCAGCAGCGACAGGCGGGCCATCGCCAGCGGCCGGTCACCGTCCGCAAGGTTCATCAGCTGGCGCGACGCAGCATCGGCTTTGCCCTGCCACAGCAGCGCATCCATACGCAGCGCGTGATCCTCGGGCAGGAACTGGGCACCATAAAGCCCGGCGATATAGACCTCGACCGGTTCGCTCATCTGCCCCCCGCGCCAGGCGCGGCGGGCCTCGGTCAGCGCTTCGGGCCGCTGGGCGGCGGCAAGCGCCAATGCATAGCGCGCGCGGGCCGGATTGGTAAGCGGCGGGTGTGCATCGAAATAGCGCAGCAATTCCGCCTGCGCCGGTGCTTCGTTTTCCAGCGCGGCCTCGGCGCGCAGGCGGAGGATCTCGCTTCGCGGGAAGGAGGGGTAGGCGAGCACGAAGCCCGCATAGTCGGCAAAACTGTGGGTCTTGCTCGCCTGCAGCACTTCCCAGCGTCCGATTGCGGCGTCGATAGCGGCGGGCTGGCGCGCCACGAGGTTGTCGTTGCCTGACCAATCCTGTGCAGCCACGGTTGCGGCCATCATCATTCCCGCTGCGAGGGCCACAGATGCAGCAAAAAACCGTGGGCAATTCTGCAACTTACGGACCATGCTGGACATAGTGCCAATCGGCTCCTTATCAGGCGCTGAACGGTGGAAGAACGGGCGAGGATGCCCGCCTATTCCAACATCTAGTGACAAAGGCAGGACAAAGGCAATGTTCAGCGGTTCGATACCCGCTCTGGTGACTCCTTTTCGCGGCGGAGCGTTTGACGAGGCCGCGTTCCGGCGGTTGGTCGACTGGCAGATAGAAAACGGCAGCGCTGCTTTGGTGCCCTGCGGCACCACGGGCGAAGCCTCGACCTTGTCGAACGCCGAGCATCACCGGGTGATCGAGGTGTGCATCGAGCAGGCGGCGGGCCGCGTGCCGGTGATCGCGGGCTGCGGGTCGAACGATACCCGCAACGCCCAGCTTCACATGAACTTCGCCAAGAAGGCGGGTGCGGCCGCGGGGCTTTGCGTGGCACCCTATTACAACCGCCCCAGCCAGCGCGGGCTGATCGCGCATTTCAGCTACCTCGCCGAAAATTGCGACCTGCCCATCGTGCTCTACAATGTGCCTGCGCGCACGGTGACCGACATTCTGGATGACACGGTGGTGGAACTGGTCACCAAATATCCCGACCGGATTATCGCCATCAAGGACGCCTCGGGTGACCTCAGCCGCGTGGCAGACCACCGCATGGGTATTGGGCGCGAGTTCTGCCAGCTTTCGGGCAATGACGAGCTGTGGCTGCCCCATGCGGCGGCAGGCGGGCGCGGGTGCATTTCGGTGACGGCCAACGTCGCGCCGAAGCTGTGCGCCGAGTTCCACGCGGCCATCGCCGCCAACGAGCTTCAGAAGGCGCGCCAATTGAACGACCGCCTGTTCCCGCTGCACTATGCGATGTTCTCCGACGCATCGCCTGCGCCGGTGAAATATGCCTTGAGCCGAGTGCATAGCTGGATCGAGCCGGAAGTGCGCCTGCCGCTGGTGGAATGTTCGGACGAGGCCAAGCGTGCGGTCGATGAGGCGCTGGTGTCTGCGGGGGTGTTGGCGGGATAGGGCAAAGGCCCACCCCCGACCCCTCCCGCAAGCGGGAGGGGAGTTGATCGCGCCTAGCTGTTCCCCTCCCCCTTGCGGGAGGGGTTAGGGGTGGGGAGACTCAAACCACCTCGTCCTCGTCCAGCAGCCGCTCGGGGCTGCCTTCCGGCTCGCTCGCCAGAATCGCCTCGGTGATGGATTCGATCCTCGCCCCGACCCGTTCGGGGTGAGGGATCGCGGCGATGTGGAACAGCGCGTCGCCCTGGTGCACCACGGGCAGTGTGGCGTGGCCGATGATGATGCCATCGAGCGGGCTGACCATGTCCTCGGCGTCCTCGCCGAACAGGCCGGACACGCTGGCAAGCTGATCGCCCTGGCGCACCGCAGCCCCGGATTCGCGCACCATCTGCACCACGCCGCCGCGCGGGGCCCTGACCCATACGGAGCGATTGGCCCGCGCCGGAATGCCGACGGCTTGGCGCCCAGTATCCGCCTCGATCATGCCGAGTTGCGCCAGCACCCGCATCACACCCTCGACCCCGGTCTGGATCGACAGACGATCAAAGCGCAGTGCCTCGCCCGCTTCCATCAACAACATCTCGACGCCTTGCTTCTGGGCGAGATCGCGCAGGGAGCCGTCGCGCAGCGGGCTCTCGATAATGACCGGCGCGCCAAAGGCCATGGCCAGTTCCACCAGCTTGCGATTGCCTGCCGCAATCCGGATTTGCGGCAGGTTGTAGCGGTGGATCGCGGCAGAATGGATATCGATCCCGAGGCTGCAACGCGCCACCACTTCGCGGTAGAACAGATGCGCCAGCTGCCCGGCGAGCGATCCCCCGGTACTGCCCGGAAAGGAGCGGTTGAGATCGCGCCGGTCGGGCAGGTAGCGCGAATGGGTGATAAAGCCGAAGATATTGGCGACCGGCACCAGCAGCACCGTGCCTGCCAGCGTTTCGGGCTGCAATTCCTTGGCAAGGCGCTGGATCACCGCCGTGCCGATGATTTCGTCGCCGTGGATCGCCGCGCTCACGAACACCGCCGGACCGGGCCGCGCCCCGTGCAGCACCCGCACCGCCAGCGAGGATGCCGTGCCGGTTGCCATCGTGGTGATCGGAAAAGTGATATTGCGCACCGAGCCGGGGGCGAGGCTTTCGCCACCTATGATGAATGGTTCCGCTTGGTTCATGGCCCCCGCCTGTGCCTGCCTGCCCGGCGAGGCTAGCTTGCAGGAACGCAAAGCGCAAAGCCCGCCGATGTTTTGCCCCCTCGCTTTTTCGCGGCCCAGCGCCTACATCGCGCCGCCTTATGGCACGCCCCAAACCCGTTACCTTCGACAAGACCAAGATCGTCGCCGAAAACCGCCGGGCGCGCTTCGATTACTATATCGAGGACGTGTTCGAGGCGGGGCTTGCCTTGCAAGGGACCGAGGTCAAGGCCCTGCGCGCGGGCGAGGCCAGCATTGCCGAAAGCTATGCCGAGGTGAAGGACGGGCAGGTGTGGCTGATCAATGCCAACATCCCCGAATACAGCCACGGCAACCGCCTGAACCACGAACCGCGCCGCCCCCGCAAACTGCTGCTGCACGAACGCGAGATCGAGAAATTCGTCGGTGCGGTTGAACGCAAGGGCATGACGCTGGTGCCGCTGATGGTCTATTTCAACCGCACCGGGCGGGCGAAGGTCGAACTGGCGCTCGCGAAGGGCAAGCAGACCCACGACAAGCGCGCGACGATCAAGGAGCGCGACTGGAAACGCGACAAGGCGCGGTTGCTGCGCGACCGGGGCTGACGCTCCCGAAAAATCTCGCCGCGGCGCGATTCACCTACTGGTCAGCACTGCCATGCTACCCATATGGGCTAGCACGATGCCGGCCCTGACGACCCCCAGCGAAACCATCGCCCTTGCGACTTTGCGAGACGCACGCGCATGAACGTTGTGCCGCCCCGCAAACCGACGCTCGCAGGACGCTCCAAAACTTGGGCTATGGACGTGATCCGCCGCAACACACCGACGCGCGAGGACATGGCCGAGAACAAATATCTCGCTCCCATTGCCCACCGCTTCCTTTCGCCCGAGCTGTGGCGCTTCACCCGCCGCTCCGTGCCGCGCGGTGTGGCGCTGGGGCTGTTTTCGGCTTTCATCATCCCGATCGGGCAGATCTTCCTGTCAGCCTTTCTTGCGCTGCCCACGCGCGCCAACGTGCCGCTGGCTGCGCTGGTCACCTTCGTCACCAATCCTTTCACCCTGCCGTTCTGGCTGGTGGTCGCCAACCGCATCGGCGAGTTCGTCCTGCGGTTCGATGCGGCGGGTGCCAGCCTTGCAGCGGCTCCGGCGGAGGGTGGCTCATGGGCGTTTCTGACCATGATCTATGAGGTTGGGGCGGCGACTCTCGTCGGCTATCTGGTGCTCTCGCTTGTCACGCCGGTCATGGGGTGGATGATTTCCGGCTGGGTGTGGCGCGCCGTGGTAGCGCGCAAGCGCGCCAGACGGTTGAAGGTTATGGAAGCACGGCTCGACCAGCGGCTCGGCGCGCAGTAATAAGCCCGCTCACAGGCACCGCATCCGGGCCTGGCCCACCCTTCGCAAGTGAGAGGAACTGACCCGTCGTGTCCCGCCGCACTGGCACCGATTCGCACAGTCTGACCGACCCGGACAATGCGGCTGCGGGTGCCGGGATGCCCCCGGCCAACCTGCTGCTTGCGCTCGTCACAGCCTTGGTGGCGAGCGCAGCCGTGCTGTTCGTCGCCACGGGCAGCTGGCTGGTCGCGCTGGCGTTCGGTCTCGCTTCGGGCGTGCTGCTTGGCGGGGTGGTGTTGCTTGACCGGCTGCGCATGGCGCCGGCAGGTGAGGGACTTGCCGCGCCTGACTGGAGCGTCACGGTCGCCGCGATCGAGCGCGTGGGTGAGGCCATCGCGATCACCGATCGCGCCAATCGCTTGGTCTGTGCCAACGCGTTCTTCCTCGACAGCTTCGGCGCTGCTGCTGCCCCCCCTGCGCTGCCGTTTGGGCGGGCGGCTCTGGAGGCAGTGGCGCTGCTCGCGCGCAATGCCTGGCGCGACGGTTCAGCCGCGCTGGAATCGGTCGAAGCCTCCGATACGATGTCCTGGCAGGTCACAGCCACGCGCGCCGGGCGCGGGGACGATCATCTGATCTGGCGGCTGAAACCGATTGCCCGCGCGAGAGGCGCGGATCTGGGCGCGCTCGATCTGACGGGCGCCTTTGGCAAGATGCTGAGCCGGGCCGGGATCGAGACCGCGATTACCACGGCAGACGGCGTGATCCGCGCGGTCAGCGCCGGCTTTGCCGAACGCGCCGCAGGGGATGAACGCGCGACGCTGGTGGGGCAGGATTTCGTCAGCTTCCTGCGCTCCGACGAGCGCGACCGCATTTTCTTTGCGCGCGAAGGGCGGGGCGGCACCCCGCAAACGTTGGTGGATATTTCGCTGGTAGATCCCGATGAGCGCGTGACGCCCGCCGGACCGGACGAAGCCAGTTCGCTGATGCTGCTGATCGATTCGGGTGTCGGCATCGGTTCGGGCTGGGACGGGGCCTCGCAGGCGGGCGTAGCGCAGCTTGACGCGCTGCTGGCGCAACTGCCGCTCGGCCTCGCCATGACCGACCGCGATGGGCGCTTCCTGTTCGGCAACGAAGCTTTCCTGCGGTCGGTGGGGCGTGAGGGGCGGGGCCTTCCTTCCTTCCCGACCGATCTGGTGGTGCGCGAGGACAAGGCGGCGCTGTCGGATGCGGTGCGTCGCCACGGGCGCGGTCCTTCAGCGAGTGGCGATCTGGCGGTGCGGCTGGTGGGCAGCCCGGAAGAGCCGGTGTCGCTCGGCCTTGCAGGCGTGCGCGGGCTGGGCGAGGCGGCGGTGCTGCTCAGCCTTGCCGACACCAGCCAGGAAAACCAGCTACGCCGCCAGGTCGCGCAGGCCACCAAGATGCAGGCCGTGGGCCAGCTCGCCGGCGGGGTCGCGCATGATTTCAACAACGTGCTGACCGCGATCATCGGCACCTGCGATCTGATGCTGCTGCGCCACATCCCGGGCGACAGCGACTATGATGACATCCAGCAGATCCGCGCCAATTCCAACCGCGCGGCAGCACTGACCCGGCAATTGCTCGCCTTCTCGCGCCAGCAGACGCTGCGGCCCGAGATCATCCAGCTGCCCGACGTCGTCAGCGAGGTCAGCCCGCTGATCAAGCGGTTGCTGGGCGAGAAGATCACCTATTACGTCCAGCATGATCGCAACCTCGGGCCGGTGCGCGCTGACCCGCAGCAGTTGGAGCAGGTGATCATGAACCTTGCCGTCAACGCGCGCGATGCGATCCAGTCGCGCGGGAGCGGGCAGGGGCGGATTTCGCTGTTCACGCGCACGCTGCAGGCCAAGCAGGTTATTCAACTCGGGTCGGAAGTGCTTCCGGCAGCCGATTACACCGTTTTGATCGTGCAGGACACCGGCGGCGGCATCCCGCCTCATGTGCTGCCCAAGCTGTTCGAGCCGTTCTTCACCACAAAGGAACAGGGCAAGGGGACCGGGCTGGGACTCTCGACCGCTTACGGGATCGTCAAGCAATCGGGCGGGTTCATCTTCGCCGACAATATTACCGACAAAACCGGGCATCCGACCGGCGCGCGCTTCACGGTCTACTTTCCCGTGCACCGCGGCGAGGTGCCCAAGAAGCGCCCGGTGCAGGAACTGGTCTCGTCCGACTGGTCGGCGGGCGGCAAGGTCCTGCTGGTCGAGGACGAAGACATGGTCCGCACTGTCGCCGAACGCGCGCTGGTGCGGGCGGGGTATGATGTCACAGCCTGTGCCAATGGCGAGGAAGGGCTCGCAGCGATCGCCGAGGGAGGCACCTTCGATGTGGTCGTCAGCGATGTGGTGATGCCCGGCATGGACGGCCCCGCGATGGTTCGCGCCATCCGTCAGAAGCTGCCGACCATGCCGGTGCTGTTCATGTCGGGCTATGCCGAGGAACAGCTGCGCCGTGATATCGACATCCCCGACATGCACTTCATCCCCAAGCCTTTCAGCGTGGCGGCGATCGGCGACAAGGTCGGCGCGGTGCTGCGTCAGGCGCGGGCCGAGGCGGAAGCCGGGGCCTGAGCAACGACCCTTTTTTGTCACTCGCTTGTGCCATTCACCTTGGATAAAGCCGCCGGATCGTTCATTCTCGGCAGCACGGGACAAGGGGAACGACATGATCAAGCGAGGGATTTTCGCAGGCCTTGGCCTTTCGGCAGCGGGGCTGCTCGCGGCCGGTGCGACAGCGCAGAGCGAAAGCGATGCCTCCGCCTCGCCAACGGCTCAGGGAGATGTTGCGCTCACCATCTACAATAATGATCTGGCGCTGGTGCAGGATGTGCGCCAGCTTGCCATTGCGCAAGGCCGCAACCGGGTGGAATTTCCCGATGTCTCGGCCCGGATCCAGCCCGAAACGCTCAGCTTCGCCGCAGCCAACACCACCATCGTCGAGCAGAACTTCGACTATGATCTGCTCACCCCCACCAAGATGATGGAGAAGGCCATCGGCCAGACCGTCACCCTGCTGCGCACTAACCCCGCCACCGGCACCGAAACCCGCGAGCGGGCCAAGGTGCTTTCCACCGCCGGCGGCGTGGTGATCCAGATCGGTGACCGGATCGAGGTGCTGCGCGACGATGGCCTGCCGGTGCGGGTAGTTTTCGACCGTGTGCCGCCCAACCTGCGCGCGCGTCCGACGCTCTCGGTCAATCTCGATTCGACCCGGGGCGGCACCCGGCCCGTCTCGCTGCGCTATCTGACGAACGGGCTGGGCTGGAGCGCCGACTATGTCGCGTTGTATAACGAGGCCGCGAACACGATCGACATGCAGGGCTGGGTAACGCTGACGAACAATACCGGCACCACCTTTCACAATGCCGATACCGTGCTGGTTGCCGGCAGTCCCAATGGCGGCGGACGCGGCGGTTACAGCCAGCGCGGCATGACCCGCGCCGGAACCCAGGCTGCCAACCGCGAGCGGCTGGGCGATTTCTATCTCTACCCTATCGCCGCGCGCACCACGGTCGCCAATGCCCAGACCAAGCAGGTGAGCTTCCTTGACGTGCAAAGCGTGCCCGCACGCAAGATCTATGGCGCGGGCGTGGGCTGGGGGCAGAATGACGAGCAGCCCAGTAACGTCCAGAGCCGCATCGCCTTTTCGACCGCACGCGCGTCTGGCCTAGGCGATGCGCTCCCCGCGGGCACGGTGCGCTTCTACCAGCGCGATCGCGAAGGCACCCCGCAGTTCATCGGCGAGAACGGCATCGGCCATACGCCGATGGGCAGCGAACTTTCTCTGGTGACGGGCGATGCTTTCGACATCACCGTCAAGGCCGAGGTTGAAAAGCGCGAGACCATCACCGGCACCGAGTGGGAAAAAAGCGCACGCTTCCGCATCACCGAAGAAGGCAAGGACGTGCGCGAGGTGACGGTCGAACGGCCCAAGACCTTCTTCCGCACCACCATGCGCTATACGCTCACCAACGCCAAAGCCGCCCCGGTTGAAGTCGAGATCACCCAGTCGGGCCTCATGCGCGGCTGGTGGGGTAATGATACCCGCGTGACCTTCGAGGATATCAGGGGCGAGCAAGTGAACGCCGATCAGCGGCGCTACACCGTCCCCGTTCCCGCCGAAGGTGAACGGGTGATCCGCGTGACCTACGAAACCCGCTACTGAGGCCGGGGCCATGCGGTCTGCCGCCATGCTGCTGGCCGTGCTCGCGGGAGCGCTTGCCGCACCGCTGTGGGCACGCGAGGTGGTCGATGCCTCCCCGCCGACCGACCTGTCGGTGACGATCTACCGCGATCCCGACCGCAGCGAGGACCAGCGGCTTGTCCGCGATAATCCGCGTGGCCTTGCCATGATCAGCGAGACCCGCCGCGTCACTTTGCGGGCCGGCGAATCCACGATCCGCTTCGTAGGCGTGGCCGAAGGCATGATCGGCGTTTCGGCCATCGTCACCGGCCTGCCGGGCGGCACGATCGAAAAGAACCGCAACGCCCAGCTGCTTTCGCCCGCGGCTCTGGTCGATGGGACGCTGGGCAACCGTGTCACCATCACCCGCACCAATCCGGCGACCGGTGAGGCGAGCAGCGAGCAGGCCGTGGTGCGCACCCGCGCCGATGGTGGGCTGGTGCTCCAGACGGCGCAAGGTTTCGAGGCTGTGCGCTGCGCGGGCCTGCCCGAAGCCCTTACCTTCGACCGCGTGCCCGCCGGGCTTTCGGCCAGTCCGGTCTTCTCGGTCGATACCCGCTCCCCCGAGGGGGGCACCTACGAGGTAACGCTCACCTACCTCGCCTGGGGCTTTGACTGGCAGGCCAATTACGTCGCCACGTTGAAGGCGCGGGCAGCTGGGACCAGCCGGGATGATGCGATCGAGATCCAGCTCTTGAGCTGGCTCACGCTTGTCAACGACAACGGCCAGAGCTTTGATGGGGCGAAGCTCCAGATCATTGCCGGTCGGCTCAATGTGACCAGCGATTATGCCGGCCTCGCTGATCCGCCGGTGGCAGAGCGGCTGGCGCTGACTTGCTATCCGATGGGCAGCACGGCGGCGGGATCACCTGTCGAATACCCCTATCCGCCGCCGCCTCCCCCGGCGCCTCCTCCCCCGCCGCCGCCGCCTATGGCGATGATGTCGGAACAGGCGGTCATCGTAACAGGTTCGCGCATGCGTGCGGCGGAATCTGCGGTCATCACGGCGGCAGAAGAAAACCTCGGCGACCTGAAGCTGTTCCGCGTGCCGGGCCGGGTGGATGTTGCGGCCAAAGGCATGAAGCAGGTCGCCTTTCTCGACCAGTCTGCGGTCACGGCGCGCTATCTCTACGAGGCAGGCTGCGATCCCTATGACGGGATCGCAGCGGCGGATGAGCCTGCACCGGCCCGCATGCTGTTGGTGACGAAGAACGAGGAGCAGCGCGGTCTCGGCCTTGCGCTGCCGCAGGGGTCCATGACGATCTATGAGCCGACGTCGGGCGGCGAACGACTGGCGGGCACGACGCGCCTGCGCGACTATGCGCGCGGGCAGGACATGGAACTGGAACTGGGGGACAGCGCGCAGGTCTTTGCCCGCTGCGCAGCGGTGAACAAGACAGGCATGGCAGAAGGATCAAAGAGCTGGACGGCGATGCGCGCCAGTTTGACCAATGCCAATTCCCACGCGATCACCATGCGGCTGCAACTCGGCTGGGCGGGGGACTTTGATATCCGTTTTCCCGGCAAGAAGGTGATGGTGACCAACGGCTACCAGACGGTCGAGATCACCGTGCCCGCCAACAGCGAACGTAGCTTCGACTGGCAGCTGCGCGACGCGACACGGGAATAGGACAGCGGGTAGGGCCGGGTGCACGGGTGCGTGTTGAAAAATTTTCGTTCCCTACTTGTTCCATGAGAACAAATGCGATACATGCTCCTTAACAGGTAGCGGAAAACTGCTTCCGCCCCCTAGGCAAGCGAAGGAGCGCGTGCGATGGCCACCCAGTTGAAATTGGTCGAAGAGGACAAAAAAGCCGTGGATCGTCAAAAGGCTCTGGAAGCCGCGCTCGCACAGATTGATCGGGCCTTCGGCAAGGGTTCGGCGATGAAGCTGGGCTCGAAGGAGACGATGCAGGTCGAAGCGATTTCGACCGGGTCGCTGGGTCTGGACATCGCGCTCGGGATCGGCGGCCTGCCGCGCGGCCGGGTGATCGAGGTCTATGGGCCGGAAAGCTCGGGCAAGACCACGCTGGCGCTGCACGTGATCGCCGAAGCGCAGAAGATGGGCGGGACTGCCGCTTTCGTGGACGCGGAACATGCGCTCGATCCGGTCTATGCCAAGAAGCTTGGCGTCGACATCGACGAGCTGATCGTTTCGCAGCCCGATACCGGCGAGCAGGCGCTCGAAATCGTCGATACGCTGGTGCGTTCCAATGCGATCGACGTGCTGGTGGTCGATTCGGTCGCGGCGCTGGTGCCGCGCGCCGAAATCGAAGGCGAGATGGGCGATTCGCATGTCGGCCTTCAGGCGCGGCTGATGTCGCAAAGTCTGCGCAAGCTGACCGGATCGATCAGCCGTTCGCGCTGCATGGTGATCTTCATCAACCAGCTGCGCATGAAGATCGGGGTCATGTACGGAAATCCCGAAACCACCACGGGCGGCAATGCGCTCAAGTTCTATGCCTCGGTCCGGCTCGACATCCGTCGCACCGGACAGATCAAGGAGCGTGACGAGATCACCGGCAACACCACGCGGGTAAAGGTGGTCAAGAACAAGGTTGCGCCGCCTTTCAAGCAGGTCGAATTCGACATCATGTATGGCGAGGGCATTTCCAAGATCGGCGAGATCCTCGATCTCGGGGTCAAGGCTGGCCTTGTCGAGAAGTCGGGCAGCTGGTTCTCCTATGACTCGATCCGCATCGGTCAGGGTCGCGAGAACGCCAAGACCTACCTCAAGGAAAATCCTGAAGTTTGCGACCGGTTGGAAGCTGCGATCCGCAGCCGCACCGATCAGGTCGCCGGGGAGATGATGACCGGGCCGGACGCGGACTCGGACGACTGATCCCCAAGCGGGCGCTGGCTGGATGGAGTGTCCTGCTCCTTCCTGGCTGTCCCAACCGCGCTCGGAAAACCGGAAGGCCGATGCCCGTTCCTCCCCAGAGCAGGTATCGGCCTCTCGGTATTGTGGCGGAGCTGAGTCTGTTTTGCGCGGATCGGACTTGCAGTCGATCGTGACTGTATCTCGCGCCCTCCCGTCTTGTGTCGCTCTTACGCACGTCTTGGCGCGGTATTGATAGGGCGTTGCGGCAGCGTTTTCGCGCACTCCATTGCCTTGAGGCCGCGCTTTGCCTAACTGCACGGCCATGACGTCGACCAACGAAATCCGCCGCTCTTTCCTCGACTACTTCGGTAGGAATGGCCACACGCCCACGGCCAGCGCGCCGCTCGTGCCCTACAATGATCCGACGCTGATGTTCGTCAATGCCGGAATGGTGCCGTTCAAGAATGTCTTTACCGGGCTCGAAACCCCGGCATCCCCGCGTGCGGCCTCTTCGCAGAAATGTGTCCGTGCCGGGGGCAAGCACAATGATCTCGACAATGTCGGCTATACCGCCCGGCACCACACATTCTTTGAAATGCTGGGGAATTTTTCCTTCGGCGACTACTTCAAGGAAGAGGCGATCGCCCATGCGTGGACCTTGCTGACCAAGGAATGGGGCCTGCCCGAGGACCGGCTCACCGTCACAGTCTATCATACAGACGACGAAGCCCACGCCTTGTGGCGCAAGATCGCCGGGATCCCCGACGACCGCATTATCCGCATCCCGACCTCCGACAACTTCTGGTCGATGGGTGACACCGGCCCCTGCGGGCCTTGTTCCGAAATCTTCTACGATCACGGCGACCATATCTTCGGCGGCCCTCCGGGCAGCCCCGATGAGGACGGGGATCGCTTTGTCGAGATCTGGAACCTCGTTTTTATGCAATACGAACAGCAGGTTGATGGCGCCCGCCGCGATCTGCCCAAGCCCTCGATCGATACCGGAATGGGAATCGAGCGCATCGCCGCCGTGCTGCAAGGCGTGCATGACAACTACGATACCGACACCTTCAAAGCGCTGATCTCCGCCAGCGAAGTTCTGACCGGTGTCGGCGCGGCAGGCGAGCACGCCGCGTCGCACCGCGTTATCGCCGATCATTTGCGCTCGACCAGCTTCCTGATGGCTGATGGTGTCCTCCCCTGTGATGCGCGGTTCGGATTTGATGGTGGACCCTGAAGGAAAATTCATCCGCGATGTGGTGAGGCTGCATATTAAACCCATCTGGAATGCGTATAACTTTTTCACGCTGTATGCGAATGCGGATGGCGTGCAGGCGCAGTTTAGCACCGCCAGCGAAAACCTGATGGATCGCTACATCAAGACCCACGGCGCCGACCCCATCGCATGGCCCAAGAAGACCGGCCCGGGCGTCATCGAAGTGGACCTCTCCAATTTCAACGTCTGAAACCA
>RDXA01000227.1 GCA_004292705.1 Sphingomonadales bacterium
CGCGACGCTGAACATGACGAGCAGCGAGATGATCAGGATCCCGGTGAGGGTCGAGACGGTCCAGGCCCATTCGTAGCTGAGGCCGAGGGATTGGAAGAAGGCGGTCACTTAAAATCCTCCCCGGGACGGGGAGGGGGACCACGTAGTGGTGGAGGGGCACCCCGCCCGGCTCGATACATCAGACTTGCGGAGCAGCCTCGCGTGCCCCTCCACCATGCTGCGCATGGTCCCCCTCCCCTTGCAGGGGAGGATTTGGTGCAGGCTCATTCCGCAGCCTCCTTAACGTCAGCCCCGTGGAGCAATTCGTCCGAACAGCGCTGCATCACTTCGCTCGCGCGGGCGATGGGGTTGGTGAGGTAGAAGTCCTTGATCGGATAGCCTGCGATTTCGCCGTCGAACTTTGCACCGCTATCCGCCTTGGGCAGCGCGCCGTATTCCGCGAGGCCCTCTTCGCCCAGCGCAGGAACAGCGGCGATCATCTTGGCCTGCAATTCGCTGAAGCTGTCGAAGCCGACGGTCACACCCAGCGCATCGGCCAGCGCGCGCAGGATCGTCCAGTCTTCGCGCGCGTCGCCGGGCGCGTAGACCGCCTTCTCGGCGAACTGCACCCGGCCCTCGGCGTTCACATAGGTCCCGTCCTTCTCGGCATAGGACGCGCCCGGCAGGATGATGTCGGCGTGATGCGCGCCCTTGTCGCCGTGGTGGCCGATATAGACCTTCAAGGCTCCAGCGTAGGGCGCATAGTCCATCTCGTCCGCGCCGAGACTCAGGAGAACCTTGGGGCTCGCGGCGGCGATATCGCTCATCCCGCCCGGCAGCGTGAAGCCGAGCATCAGCGAAGCCATCCGCGCCGCCGAGATGTGCAGGACGTTGAAGCCGTTCCAGCCCTCACGCACCAGATCGAACTTGTCGACCAGCTTGAGCGCCGCCGGAAGCGCGCCCTTTGCGAGCGCCGCCGCGCCGAGGATCACCGCCGGGCGCTTGGCCGCTTTCATCGCATCGCCCAATGCCTTGGGCACACGGTTGAGAATCTTCAGGTCGGAGCCGAGGAAGGTCGCCGGATAGGTCGGGTCCCATTCGGGGCCGATGATGTAGACCTTCGCCCCAGCCTTCACCGCCTTGCGCAGACGGACATTGAGCAGCGCGGCTTCCCAGCGGACATTGCTGCCCACGATGAGGATCGCGTCAGCCGTCTCGATCCCGGCAAAGGTGCTGTTGAAATTCACCGCCGCAAGGTTCGACACGTCATAGGTCATGCCGGTCTGCCGCGCTTCGATGAGCTGCGATCCGCAGGCATTGACCAGCGCCTTGGCGGCAAACATCGCCTCAGCATCGAGCAGATCGCCCGCGACCGCCGCGATGCTGGCCTTGTCAGCTTCCAGAGCGCCCGCGATCATGCCGAAGGCTGCGGTCCAATCGGCAGGCTGGAGCTTGCCCTCACGGCGCACCCACACGCGGTCCAAGCGGCGCTTGGTCAACCCATCAACCTGATAGCGGCCCTTGTCCGACAGCCATTCCTCGTTGACGTCGTCATTAATGCGCGGCAGCGCGCGCATGACTTCGCGGCCCT
>RDXA01000114.1 GCA_004292705.1 Sphingomonadales bacterium
TGACGAAGGCCTGCAGCGCATGGACGCGGGCGAGCAGGCGGACGAGATCGTCTTCCTTGGCTTTGTCTCCATCGATAATCGAAGCGGCTCGAACGATGTCGGGCCGAATTCCGTCGTCGCGACAGATCACCTCGAGCCGGTCAAAAAGGAAATCTCGTAGTTCGGCCCCAATTTCAATTACAGGGATCAGCAACTCGGGGTCTGGCCTGCCAATTTGCGGCATGTTTGTAACGACCGAAACTACCGCTTGCATCAGAGGCTTGCCAGTTTCGCGGCTGACAAGTGGGAGGATAGCCGTCAGGAACTCCTCTAGCGGCTGGACAGCGGCAGATTGCTTTTGACGATAAAGCTCGCCCGTAAGCGCTCGAACAGCGACTAAGAAAATCGACCACCTAAGATCGCATGTTCGAGTGATGCGGATGACGCCAAGCGCGGCACGCCGCAAAGCAAAGGGATCTTTGGAACCAGTGGGCTTTTCTCCGATCCTGAAGAACGCGAACAGCGTATCCAGCTTATCCGCCAACGAAACCGCCACCGTCACCGGGGCGGTCGGCACCTCATCCCCCTGCCCGACCGGCTTGTAGTGATCGCGGATTGCCTCGGCGACCTCGACCGGCAGGCCTTCCTTCGCGGCGT
The DNA here is from genome assembly GCA_004292705.1 of Sphingomonadales bacterium. GTDB lineage: Bacteria > Pseudomonadota > Alphaproteobacteria > Sphingomonadales > Sphingomonadaceae > Erythrobacter. The sequence goes on from RDXA01000114.1 coordinate 637, forward strand.
AATAACCGCCCATAAGCCCCTGCAATTCGGGGAACTCGCCGACCATTTCGGTGACAAGATCGGCCTTGCACAGCCGCGCGGCCTGTTCGGCGAGGTCGGCCAAGTTCCCCTCCCGCTTGCGGGAGGGGTTAGGGGTGGGCGCGTCAGGGTGGGTGCTCGCAGGCCCACCCCCGGCCCCTCCCGCAAGCGGGAGGGGGGTATCAGTGACAATCCCCTCCTCGCACAGCCAGCGCGCCAGCTTCGCCACACGCTCGACCTTGTCGGCGACGGTGCCGAGTTTCTCGTGGAAGGTGATGCGCGCCAGCTTTTCGGCATGAACCGCCAGCGGGGTCTTCTGGTCCTGCTCCCAGAAGAACCGCGCATCGGACAGCCGCGCCGCAAGCACCTTGCGGTTGCCATCAACCACCACTGCGGGGTCAATCGCGTCGATATTGGCAGTACAGATGAATGCGTTTGCGAGCTTGCCGCCCGCGTCCTCGCACACGAAATACTTCTGGTTCACCCGGGCGGTCAGCTGGATCACCTCGGGCGGTACGTCGAGGAAGGCCTCGTCAAATCGCCCGAGCAGCGGCACGGGCCATTCCGTGAGCCCGGCGTTCTCGATGACGAGCCCCTCGTCCTCGACAACCTTGAGGCCCGCATCCGCCGCAGCCTTGGCCGCGCCCTCGCGGATGCGCTGGCAGCGTTCGGAGAAATGGACGACCACATGGGCCGCGCGCAGGGTTTCGATATAGGCCCCGGCATCGGCGATTTCGACCGGGCCGGAGTGATGGAACCGGTGTCCCATCGTCGTGCGCCCGCTGGCGATCCCGTCAATCTCGCAAGGCACCACCGCGCCATCCAGCAAGGCGATGATCCCCGAAAGCGGGCGCACCCAGCGCAGGCTTTCGGTCGTGATCGAGCTTGCGCCCCAGCGCATCGACTTGGGCCAGGGGAAGGCGCGGATGATCGCCGGGATGGTTTCGGCCAGCACCTCGGCGGTGTCGCGTCCCGGCTTCTCGACCACCGCGAAATAGACGCCGTCGCGCTGGATCAGCTGGTCTTCGCTGAGGCCAACCTTGCGCAGGAACCCCTCCAGCGCCTGCGGCGGCGCGCCGACCTTGGGCCCCTTGGTTTCCTCGCTCACCGCCATGGTGGCGAGAGGCAGGTCCTTGGCGATCAGCGCGAGGCGGCGCGGCGTGGCGAAGGTTTCAATCGAACCCGCCGTCAATCCGGCCTTGTCCAGCGCCTCGGCAAACAGCCGCGCCAGGTCTTCCTTGGCCTTGGGCTGCATCCGGGCGGGGATTTCCTCGCAGCGCAGTTCGAGCAGGAAGTCAGCCATCAGACGAGACTCCACCCGGGATATTTCGCTTCCCATTCCGGCGTCATCTTCTGCGCATAGGCCTCGCACGAAGACCGCGCCAGGTCGCGCACGCGGCCCATGTAGCTGGCGCGCTCCTGCACGCTGACCACGCCGCGCGCCTGAAGCAGGTTGAAGACGTGGCTCGCCTCTACCGCCTGTTCATAGGCGGCGATGGGCACACCCGCAGACAGCGCATTGCGGCACTCGGCCTCGGCCTTGGCGAAGAGATCGAACAGCGCGTCGGTGTCCGCGACCTCGAAGTTCCACTTGGACATCTGGCGCTCGTTTTCGAGGAACACTTCGCCATACGAAACGCCCGCCGCGTTGAACGCGAGGTCATAGACGTTGTCGACGCCCTGGATATACATCGCCAGACGTTCCAGCCCGTAGGTCAGCTCGCCCGCCACGGGCTTGCAGTCGAACCCGCCCATCTGCTGGAAATAGGTGAACTGGGTGACTTCCATCCCGTCGCACCACACTTCCCATCCCAGCCCCCAGGCGCCCAATGTCGGGCTTTCCCAGTCGTCCTCGACAAAGCGGATATCATGCGCGAGCGGATCGATGCCGATTGCCGACAGGCTCTGGAGGTAGAGCTCCTGAATGTCGGGCGGCGAAGGCTTCAGGATCACCTGATACTGGTAGTAATGCTGGAGCCGGTTGGGATTCTCGCCATAGCGTCCGTCGGTCGGGCGGCGGCAGGGTTGCACGAAGGCCGCATTCCACGGCTCCGGCCCAAGCGCGCGCAATGTGGTCGCCGTGTGGAACGTCCCTGCACCCATCCGCATGTCATAGGGCTGGAGGATGACGCAACCTTGCGCGCTCCAGAAATCATGCAGCGTCAGGATCATGTCCTGAAACGAGCGCGCAGGATTGCGCGTTGGCGGAACAAATGTGGAAGCGGCATTCATGGCGGCTCGCCATGGCCGAACACCCCGAAAGCGTCAATGCCGGAGCCCGGAACATCATGTTACGATCGGCGCGAAGGTCAGACGTTGAAGACATAAAGTCAGGTCTGCTTGACATGGTCAGCGAATCACGACATATAGTCATGCATACCTGACATATGGTCACGGTTACCTGATGGAGATCTTTCCATGAAGACCCTCACTGAAACTATCAGCGTCCGGCGTTGGCACGCCTTAATTCTGCTCGGTCTCAGCGGCTATGCGATCGGGAGCATGATCGCCAAAATCGTCAACGCCCTCGGGTTCTGATCACGGTGAAGAACCGCCTCAAAGTGCTGCGCGCCGAACGCGACTGGAGCCAGGCGGAACTCGCTGGCCGGCTCGACGTGTCGCGCCAGGCGGTCAACGCGATCGAGACCGGCAAGCACGACCCTTCCCTCCCTCTGGCTTTCCGGATTGCCCGCCTGTTCGACATGCGGATCGAGGAGATTTTCCATGACGAACATTGATCCCACCCGCAGCGACGCGGACGACTCCCAGGGCTTGCCGATGCTTGGTCGCATCGTGCTGGTCTTCGGTGCCGGCGTCGGGCTGCTGTTCCTCGGCGGTATCGCCATCGGCTACATCAGCGTGATGATCGAGCGGGATGATCCCCAGTTCCGCGATTTCGCCATTATCACCGCGATCGTGGCGGCCATTGGCGGCATCGGTTATGCCGCTCTGCGGTTGTGGCGGCGGATGACCCCGACCAAACAACCACCCAACGGCCCGGGCGAGGCTCGCACCCGCCAGCGTCAGCGCCGCCAGATGCTGTATTTCGGTGTTGCGGTAATGATCGGCGGGATCATCGGGGTTATCACGGGCGTCTTCGATCGCGGTGACGGCAGTCTGCTCAGCAACGACTGGGACAAGCTTTCGCTCGATCCGCCAGTGGCGATCCTGCTCGCGGTACTGGTGCTGATCGGCTTTGCAATCCTGCCGATCTACGGCTTCCGCACGATCGACGAGATGAAGCGCGAACACAACCTCATCGGCTTTGCCGGCGGCTGTACTGCGGTCATGGCGGGCTTCCCGATGTGGGCGGTGCTGCACGCCGGCGGGATGGGCTCGGCTCCACATCCTTTCGGTGTGTGGCTGCTCGGCTTTGCCGGTATGATGCTCAGCTATCTCTACGCTTGGTGGCAGGCATAACCGACCCGCGCCATTGCCTTTCTTCCCAACATCTTGTTTGTCAACATCTACCCCCCTGAAAGGAACTGCCATGAAACGTCCCTCTTTGTTTGCCCTGACTGCCGCCCCGTTGGCGCTTTTCGCGGCTTCGCCTGCATTTGCAGACACCCATGCCGCCAGCGAGGCTGCCGCTGGCCCCGCCACCGCGACGGGCACGGGCCCTGCCTTGTGGAAGGTCGCCGACGAGGACACCACCATCTATCTGTTCGGCACGGTCCACGTGCTGCCGAAGGGGCTGGAGTGGTATGATACGACTATCGCCACCGCGCTCGAAGGCTCGGAGATGATCGTTACCGAAATCCCGATGGATTCCGCGAGCGAGGCGCAGCTCGCGCAGTTGACCCAGACCAAGGGCCTGCTTCCCGCTGGCACCACCTTGCGGTCGCTGCTGAGTGCCGAGCAAATTACCGCCTATACCGCCGCGATGGCCAAGATCGGCGCTCCTGCGGAGGCCTTCGATCCGTTGAAGCCCTGGCTGGCCGGACTTACCCTTTCGATCCTGCCCTTGATGCAACAAGGCTATGATCCCAACAGCGGCGTGGAGAAGATCTTGCTCGCCAAGGCCGCGGGCAAGGCCACCGGCGCACTCGAGACTGCCGAGTTCCAGCTCGGGATCTTCGACGGCATGACCCAGGAGGCGCAGATTGCCTTCATGATGGAAGCTGCCACCGGGATCGACGAGATCAAGCCGATGCTCGACCGGATGGTCGCCGAATGGGCGGAAGGCGATGCGGTGCAGCTTGCCGAAGTCATGAACGAAGGCATGAGCGATCCGGCGGTGGCCGAGGCGCTGTTGTATAGCCGCAATGCCAACTGGGCCGAGTGGATCGACACCCGGCTCGATACGCCGGGCACGGTGTTTGTCGCGGTTGGCGCGGGGCACCTTGCCGGAGCCAAGAGCGTGCAGGATTACCTCGCGCTCAAGGGCATCACGGTGTCACGGGTGAAGTAAGCGGACCGTGTTGTGTTGCTCAATGGCAGGACGATGAGGTTGAGACGGCGGGCATCGGGCCCGGTTGCGGCAATCCTCGCCTGCCTCCTCCTACTGATCCCCGCCGGATGCAGCGATGCACCCGGTGGGGACGCAGCTGAGACCGCCCCGGCCAGTCCGCTGCTTTACGAAATCGCCTCAGCCGATGGCGCGGTGGAGGGCTGGATGCTTGGCACCATCCATGCCCTCCCCTCCGGCACCCGGTGGCGCACTGCGGCCATCGACAGGGTGATTGACGAGGCTGATCTGCTGGTGGTCGAAATTGCCGGGCTCAGGGATCGTTCAAACCTTGCCAGCACTTTTGCCGAACTTGCCGCAAGCCCCGGCCTCCCCCCTTTATCCGAGCGCCTTCCCGCGGAACTGCGCCCGCAGCTTGCCAGCCTGATGGAGCGCGGCGGCCTTTCCCCTGAAGCCTTCGCCAACCGCGAAACATGGGCGGCGGCCATCACCCTTGCACAGATCGATGCGACCGGCGATCCCGCCAGCGGAGCGGATCGTGCGGTGATCGAAGAATTTGCCGGAAGACCCATCGTGGAGTTCGAAGGCGCCTACACCCAGCTGTCGATCTTCGACCGCCTGCCCGAAGGCCAGCAACGCGGCATGCTCGCAGCCATCGTGCGCGAGAGCGAAAAAACCGGCAGGGATCCCGCCCGGCTCCGAGGCGCCTGGCTGGCGGGCGATGCGGCAACCATCGAACAATCGACCCGCGAGGGCTTTCTCGCCGATCCCGCCTTGCGCGAGGCGCTGCTGACGGGACGCAACCGGAACTGGATTGCCGCACTTGTGCCGATGCTGGCCAAGCCCGCCCGTCCGCTCGTCGCGGTCGGCACCGCGCATCTGGTCGGCCCCGAAGGGATCGCCGCCTTGCTCGAAGCGAACGGCTACCGCATCCGGCGATTGTCCTAAACAGGTTGCCAATCAGGCTTGCTGCCTATAAGGGCCCGCGCTTCGGCGCTTCCGGTCATCCCTGGAGGCGGTTGCGCCGGTGATACGTCTTACAACACGCATTCGAAAGGCATCCGTATGAGCGAGACTCTTACCCTGCCGGCCGAAGCGCGCGAACGGGCTGGCAAGGGAGCCTCCCGAGCACTTCGCCGCGAAGGTCGGACCCCTGCTGTCATTTATGGCGGCAAGGAAGAACCCACCATGATCCACGTCGAGCAGAAGGAACTGGTGCGTCAGCTGATGACCGGCCACTTCATGAACTCGATCGTCAACATCGAGATCGGTGGCCAGATCGTTCGCACCCTGCCCAAGGATGTCGCGTTCCACCCGGTGACGGACCGCCCGACCCACGTCGATTTCCTGCGCATGACCGGCGACAGCATGGTTGAAGTGCAGGTGCCGGTGGTGTTCGTCAACGAAGACGCCTCGCCCGGCCTCAAGAAGGGCGGCGTGCTCAACATCGTGCGTCACGAGCTTGAACTGCTGTGCCCCAACGCTGACATTCCGGACGAAATCCAGATCGATGTCACCGGCAAGGACATCGGCGACGCGATCCACATCAGCGAAGTCGCTCTGCCTGCCGGCGTGAAGAGCGTGATCACCGACCGCGATTTCACCATCGCCACGCTGATCGCGCCTTCGGGCCTGAAGAGCACCGAAGGCGATACCAACAACGGCTGATCGGGCGGCTTGCCCAATACGGCTTTCGGAACGCCGGGCTTCGCCAAGAAGTCCGGCGTTTCGTTTTGTGTGAAGCCTAGCTAGGGGAATGGCCATGCACATCTGGGTCGGCCTTGGAAATCCCGGACCGCGCTATGCGCTCCACCGGCACAATGTCGGCTTCATGGCTTTGGACGTGATCGCCGATATGCACCGCTTCGGGCCGGTGCAGACCAAGTTTCAGGGCTGGGTGCAGGAAGGGCGGATCGGCACCGAAAAGGTGCTGCTGCTGAAACCCGCGACGTTCATGAATGAAAGCGGCCGCGCTGTCGGTGAAGCGCTGCGCTTCTACAAGCTGGGCACCGAGGCGCTGACCGTGTTCCATGACGAGCTCGACCTTGCCCCCTTCAAGGTCAAGGTAAAGCAGGGCGGCGGACATGCAGGGCATAATGGCCTGCGTTCGATCGACCAGCATCTGGGCGCGGAATTCCGCCGCATCCGCCTCGGCATCGGCCATCCGGGGCACAAGGACCGCGTCACCGGCCATGTGCTCGGCAACTTTGCCAAGGACGAACAGGACGATCTGGTCGCCATGCTCGGTGCGATTGGCGCGGAGGCG
>RDXA01000115.1 GCA_004292705.1 Sphingomonadales bacterium
CGCTTGGCTGCGGCCATGTTTTGCGCGATGCGTTTGCGCAGGCCGATGACCTTGATCGTCTCGTCGCCCCGCGCCTTGCCCGCCGCGCCAAAGCCGCTGCCGGCATTGTAGGCGAGGAAGGCGTCGAGATCGGCATGGCGCACGCGGCCATCTGCGGCGGGTTTCACGTCAGCGAGATCAATCCCGAGATCGCGCGCACGCTGACGCACGGCGGGGCTGGCGAGGACCTTTGCTTCTCCCCCTCCCTGCGGGGAGGGGGTCGGGGGGTGGGGGTCCGAGGGTGCGGGGGTGTGCTCCAATTCGGGCACCGTACCCCCATCCCCAACCCCTTCCCCTCGGGGAAGGGGCTTTACTGCCGCCCCGTCCGCTTCGTCCGCATCCGACATGTCGTCCTCGATCTGACCGGCTGCGGCCTCGGCTTCCTCCGCAGTCGCCTCGCCTTCCCCGTCGGTCTCGATCACCAGCAGCATTGCGCCGATGGCGATCGTGTCGCCGACCTCGCCCGCTACCGCCGTGACGATTCCCGACACCGGGCTCTCGATGTCGATCGTCGCCTTGTCGGTCATCACGTCGACAAGGTGCTGGTCTTCCTCGACCCGGTCACCGACCTTGACGTGCCATTCGACGACTTCCGCCTCGGCCACGCCTTCACCCACGTCGGGCATTTTGAAAATGAACTGGGCCATGGGCGCTTTAGTCCTTCAGAAGCTTGTCGATCGCCTCGCCGATGCGGACGGGGCCGGGGAAATAGGCCCATTCGAGGCTGTGGGGATAGGGCGTGTCGAAGCCGGTGACGCGTTCGACCGGGGCTTCGAGATGGTAGAAGCAGCGTTCGGTGACGAGCGCCGACAATTCCGCGCCAAAGCCGGAGGTGCGGGTCGCTTCGTGGACGATCAGGCAGCGCCCGGTCTTTTCCACCGAAGCCTCGATCGCCTTGATGTCGAGCGGCACCAGGGTGCGCAGGTCGAGGATATCGGCATCCACGCCCTTGGCCTCGCACACCGCCTCGGCCACGTGCACCATCGTGCCATAGGCGAGCACCGTCAGCGCCTCGCCCTCGCGCACATGGCGGGCCTTGCCCAGCGGCACCTTATAGTAGCCTTCGGGCACCACGGAATCGGGGTGCTTCTTCCACGGCTCCACAGGCCTGTCATAGAAGCCGGTGAAGGGGCCGTTATAGATCCGCTTGGGCTCGAAGAAGATCACTGGATCATTGTCTTCGATGGCCGAAATCAGCAGGCCCTTGGCATCGTGGGGCGTGGCCGGGATCACGGTCTTGAGGCCGGCAACATGGGTGAACAATGCCTCGGGACTCTGGCTGTGGGTCTGGCCGCCGAAGATGCCGCCGCCGAAGGGCGAGCGCACTGTCATCGGCGCGATGTAATCGCCCGCCGAACGGTAGCGCAGACGCGCAGCTTCCGAGATCAGCTGGTCGAGGCCGGGGTAGATATAGTCGGCGAACTGGATTTCGGGCACAGGACGCAGACCATAGGCCCCCATCCCCACCGCCACGCCGATGATCCCGCATTCCGAAATCGGGGTGTCGAACACGCGGGTCTTGCCGTGCTTGGCCTGTAGCCCCGCGGTGGCGCGGAACACCCCGCCGAAATAGCCGACATCCTCGCCCATGATGATCACGTCCGGATCGCGCGCAAGCATGATGTCGAGCGCTTCGTTGATCGCCTCGATCATGTTGAGGCGGCGTTCAGGGGCATTGGCCGGCGCTTCGGCGATCACGTTCTCGCCCAGAGTGGCAGGTTGGTCGCTCATCCGAAGGGCCTTTCGGTGCCGAACTTGGTGATGCGTTCGCGGATGGCCTGCTCGGCCTGTTCCTCGAGGTGCCAGGGCAGCTCCTCGTAGACGTCCTCGAACATGGTGTGGAACGGGTGGTGGAGGCCATGGCCGAGGATGCCGTTCTTCTCGGCTTCCTTGGTTGTCGCCTTGACCCGCTCGGCACATTCGAGGTCCATCGCCGCATGGCGTGCCTCGTCCCATTCACCGATGGCGACAAGGTGCTTCTTCAAGCGGTTGATCGGATCACCAAGCGGCCATTCCTCGCGCTCCTGCGCGGAGCGGTAGCCCGAGGGATCGTCCGAGGTAGAGTGCCCTTCGGCGCGGTACGTGAAGTATTCTATCAGCGTGGGGCCGTTGTTGCCCCGTGCGCGGTTTGCGGCCCACTCGGCTGCGGCATAGCACGCCAGCGCATCATTACCGTCAACCCTCAGCGCCGCGATGCCATAGCCGAGACCCCGCGCCGCAAACGTGGTGCGCTCGGCCCCGGCAAATCCGCTGAAGCTGCTGATCGCCCACTGGTTGTTGACGACATTGAGGATCACCGGCGCGTTGTAGACAGCGGCAAAAGTGCAGGCCGAGTGGAAATCGCCTTCGGCCGTGCTGCCCTCGCCCACCCAGGTTGCCGCGATCCGGCTGTCGCCCTTGATCGCGCTTGCCATCGCCCAGCCCACGGCTTGCGGGCATTGCGTCGCAAGGTTGCCCGAGATCGAGAAGAAGCTGTGCTCGCGGCTCGAATACATGATCGGAAGCTGGCGGCCCTTCAGCTTGTCGGCCTTGTTCGAGTAGATCTGGTTGATCATCTCGATCAGCGGATATCCGCGCGCGATCAGAATGCCCTGCTGGCGGTACGAGGGGAACACCATGTCGTCGCTGGCCAGCGCCATCGACGAGGCAATCGAGGTCGCCTCTTCGCCGGTGCATTTCATGTAGAAGCTGGTCTTGCCCTGCCGTTGCCCGCGGAACATGCGCTCGTCAAAGGCCCGCACGAGAGCCATGTGGCCCAGCATGGTGCGCAACACGTTCGGGCTCAGCCGGGGGTTCCAGGGGCCATGGGCCTGATTGTCGTCCCCCAGCACCCGCACCAGACCATACGCCAGACCCGCCATGTGCGAGGGATGGATGTTTTCGTCGGGTCGCGGTTGGTCGCCGGGCTGGCCAATGTCGATATGCGAGAAATCGGCAGTATCGCCCGGACGATATCTGGGTTCGGGCACGTGCAGCGCGAGCGTCGGACGGTTGCCTTCTGCCGGATTCGCTGGATCGGCCATGCGCTGCGCTCTCCCCTTGCCAGACACCTGCCCGCAGCAGGTGCAATCATTGCTTGTATACGTATTTTTATTTCACCGACGGGGAGCGGTCAAGCGAGGCGGGGGCTGCGGGATCAAACCGCAACAGGCGCGCTGATCGGGGGCAGCGGCGCGTAATCATGCACAACGAAATCGTCGATGGCATATCCGAATATTGTTTCGGGCTTCCGCGTGATCTCAAGCAGAGGGGAGCCCTGCGGCTGGCGAGAGAGCTGCTCCTCGATCAGATGCGCATGATTGAGATAGAGGTGCACATCGCCCCCCATCCACACCAGCTCCCCCGGTTGCAGGTCGACTTGTTGCGCGATCATGCGGGTCAGCAACGCCGCAGACCACAGATTGAAGGGGAGGCCCAGTGCGACGTCGCAGCTGCGCTGGTAAAGCAGGCAGTTGAGCCGCGCGTTCTCTCCCTCGCCTGCAACATGAAACTGGTAGGTCTTGTGGCAGGGGGGCAGGGCCATCCGATCAAGCTCGGCGACATTCCAGCCCTCGATGATGTGGCGGCGGCTGCCGGGGCTGGTGCGCAGCGATTCGATTACGGCGGCAACCTGATTGATGCCCTCGCCCTTTTCAAAAAGCCCGTCCGGGCGATAGCGGTAGGTCGGCCAGTCGACCCACTGCTTGCCATAGACAGGCCCGAGATCGCCCCAATTGGCGGCGAAGCCCTCATCGGCAGCGATGCGCGCGACAAAATCGTCGAGGCTGATCGCCTCGCCCGTCGCGCGGACATAGTTGGCATGAGGCCACTCGTTCCAGATTTTGACCCCTTGGAGCACCAGCGGACGGATGTTGGTTGAACCGGTGAGGAACCACAGCAGCTCGCGCGTCGCGGTCTTCCAGTAGACCCGTTTGGTGGTGAGCAGCGGCATCGCCCCGCCCGCCAGATCGAAGCGCAGCATCGCCCCGCACACCGAACGCGTGCCCACGCCGGTGCGATCAATCCGCTCGCTGCCGGTTTCCCAAATCTGTCGCATCAGATCGAGATATTGCTGTTCCGGGTGGCGTTTGCCGGAGTCGGCAAGGGGAATCGCGAGGCTGGCCATAGCCGTGACTATAGGCCGCAATTGCCCGCTTGCCACTGTGCTCATCCACACCTATAGGGCGCGCCTTGCCTCGACCCGCGTGGTGTTTTTGACCAAGCGGGACCGACACGGTCGGGGAGTAGCTCAGCCTGGTAGAGCACTGTCTTCGGGAGGCAGGGGCCGGAGGTTCGAATCCTCTCTCCCCGACCAATTTCGTCCCGCCATCAGGGATTACGGCGCTCCTCGCAGAGCCGCGTTCACCGCGATGAATGCTGCATTCGCCAACCTGAATGCGGTTGATTTGCGCGGCAAGACATGTCGGCGATGAGGTGTAGAGGCGCCCTTGCAGGCGCAGATGCGCCCGAAAGGATTAACCACGATTCGCAAGATGTTACCGGTGACTTCCGCATGCGCAGCACTAGCTCTTGTGCGTGAGAAGGCAGGTGGCCCATAACGAAAAAGCCCCGGTTTCCCGGGGCTTTTTGTTTTCTGTCTATGGCAACGCTATGTTAGCGGGAGCCAAAGATCCAACCGTAGTCACCCCACATAACCAATCTCCTTGCATTGCATAATGCAAGGACGCTTTAACACATTATTAACCTTAATCAAGCGTTAAGTGCGATGCGGCCGCCCTCCATCATCGCAAGCAATTCGGGCATGGTGATCGCGTGCGAGAACAGGTAGCCTTGGGCCTGATCGCAACCCATGGCACGCAGCGCGGTGACGACCTCGATGTCCTCGACCCCTTCGGCCACCACGACTTTGCCCAAGGAATGGGCAATCTCGATCGTTGCCCGAACAACCGCGCGGCTTTCCTCGGACGTCGCCATGTGCTGCACGAACTTCCTGTCGATCTTCAACTCGGAGCTTGGCAGTTTCTCGATGTATTCGAGATTGGATTGTCCCGTGCCGAAATCGTCGATCGAAAGGCCAATCCCGCGGGCCTTGAGCGCCGCGATCTGCGGGGCGATCCGGTGATCTTCCAGCTTGGCTGTCTCGGTCAATTCGAGCGTCAGGTTCTCCGGCGGGAAGTCATAACGCCCGAGCAAAGTCATGATGTCGAATAGCAGATGCGTGTCACTGAGACTCTTGGCTGACATGTTGACTGCCAGCTTGAAGCGCGGATCGAGCGCGATGGCTTGTTTACCATCGATCAGCGCAGCCTCCATCACGATCAAGGTCAGTTCATTGATGCGATCGCCCGCTTCCGCAGCCAGCACAAGTTCCTGCGGATTGACATAATCAGTCCCCTCGGGTTGCCAGCGGATCAGCGTCTCAGCACCGACGATCCTGCCCGAGGCCAGATCGACCTTCGGCTGATACGCCACGCCGATAATGCGGCTCCGCAAGCCTCTCTCGAGCAAACGGATCAATTCCAGCCTCTGGTTGCGTGCCTCGAGATGCGCTGCATCATTGATGATGAACCGCACGCCGCGCGCGGCGGCCTCGTCAGCAGCCTGCATCGCCTTCTTGATGCGCAGCGTCACGGGCAGATCATGATTGGTATCGATCCCGAGCGCGGGCGCGCCGTTCGACGATTGCCAATCATGACTGATTGCGGTCTTGAGCATTAGTGCCAGGCCGTCAGCGTGGCGCTCAAGCTCGCCCGCCTCCATCTTCGGCGCAAGCCAGACCAGCAGATCGCGCTCGAAAGCGACATCATCGACTTCACCCGGGCCTTTGACATAGGCAATCAGCGTGTTGACGAATTCGCCGGTTTCGCGGCTCGACCACTCCTCTGAAAGCTCGGCGAGGTTGGCAATCTTGAGCGCATAGACATCGCGCGCGATGCTCGGCTTGTCCGAGCTGATCGCTGTCGTGGTCATCGCATCAACATCGCTGCTGTAATATTTCCGGTTGATCCGCTGGAAGCCGATGGCCGCAAAGATGACAGCGAGCAAGGCAGGCATGACATCGAGATTGATGCCGAACTCGTCAAAAACAATCGGCACGACCAGCAGACCGATCGCACAAAGCCCCATGACGCGGCCGGACCGGGTGCGCAGGATCACGAGGGACACGATCGCGGCACTGATGACCAGAACGGCCGGAAACCACGACAGATCGACCGGGACGCCGCGCTGCAACGTGTGCGCGCCCATGATATGAAAATACCCACCCGGAACCATATGTTCCGCAGTGAATGGCAAAAGATGAAAGTCGGCCGACTCATAATTGGTCGCGCCCACCACAACGCGCTTGCCCCGCAAGGCTTCCGCCGGAACAGTTCCGTTCAACACATCCAAATAGCTGAACGTCGGCACAGTCTTCGGATTGAAGGCGTAATCTGGCCGATATCGCAGGGCCGGACCTTCGAACCCGGCAAGAGCAGCAGACAGAGACGGATGGCTCTTTCCATGGAAATCGACCCGCGTCTCGAACGCAACGGAAAGGCCGAAGGGTCCGCCGCGGCCGTTCATCGCGGCCAGATTGACGTTCCGCTCGAACTGCGGGAGCGGTGCTATCTCGGGGATGACCTTGGAGCCGATATCGAGTTCGGGAGCGATGCCGAGCCAGATTTTGCCCCGATGCCGCTTAAGGGTCTCTTCAAAGAGAGCATCTGCTGAGGGCGTCTGCGGATCGGCATGCCCGCGGTCGAACACAATTCTTGTGACACCGGACGCAATCAGTCTGTCGATGACAGCGCTGTCCTCGATCCGGGAGGGCTCTTGTCCGCGAAAAGCAGCAATTGTCCGGTCATCGACCGCAATCAAGGCGATCGTCTGCGGTGCGGGGCGCAAGCGCAGTTGTGCGCGGGCTGCGCGATAGAGGTCCTCGGCCGGCCGCGGCAAATCGATCACAGCCGATATCAGCCCGAACAGGATCGCCATGACGGCCATCTTGACCCGCTTGCGCCGGAGCAGCACAGCGCCCGGCCGACGCTTCATTTCCTGTTCGAGACCAGCGACTTCCTCGCCGGCAGGTCCGAACGCGCGCCATATCCTGTCGGCCAGAGATTGAAACGAGGCGATTATCAAGCGCGCAATCCCGTGGAAAATCCAAGCTTCTCCCTAGGACTCTTTGGTTAATTTATCGCAAACGCCCACCCTTCGTCCTGCGGCAAGGGCGGATTTACAGCACCTCTGGTGCAAGCAGCCCGAGCGTGACGGTGAGTGCACCAAGGCCAATCGAAAGATGCCAGCGCAGCCGAAGAAAGTCAGGTGTTGCAAAACCCAAGGCCCGATCG
>RDXA01000228.1 GCA_004292705.1 Sphingomonadales bacterium
CTGTGTGATCGGTTGAGAGCGCGGGTCAGGCCTTCTTTGGCTTAATCCCGGCCCAGATCTGCTTGTAGGACAGGAAGGCCAGCACGGTCGCGAACAGCAGGAAGCCGAGGACGAACCAGCCGGTCTGCTTGCGCTGCACCAGCGACGGTTCCGCCGTCCAGGTCAGGAAGGCCGCCACGTCGGTGGCCATCTGCGGGATGGTGGCGTTGGTGCCGTCGGCATAAGTCACCTGCCCGTCGACTGCGAGCGGCGGGGCCATCGCAATGTTGACGTTGGGGAAATGCTTGTTGAAGTAGAGACCATCAGGCGTTTCGAAGCCGACCTTTGCAGCCTTCGCCGGATCCGGCTCGCCGTAACCGGTCAGCAGCGAGTAGACGTAGTTCGACCCGTCGTGACGCGCCTTGGTGATCAGCGAGAGATCGGGCGGGATCGCGTTGTTGTTCGCCGCCGCCGCCGCAATCGCATTGGGGAACGGCATCGGGAAATAATCGGTCGGCTCGCCCGGACGGGTTGTGGTTTCGCCGGTGGCGGGATCGATCCCCGGCACAGTCCAGCTCGCCGCCTCGGCGTCAACCTCGGCTTCGGTGTAGCCGAGCTGCTGGAGGTTGCGGAACGCCACGAACTTCAGGCTGTGGCAGGCCGAGCAGACTTCCTTGTAGACCTGGTAGCCGCGTTGCAGCTGGGCCATATCCCACTTGCCGAACGCACCATCGAACGAGAAGCCGCCCGCAGGACCTTCGCCATGCTCGTAAAAGGCGTAGGACGGCTGCTTCTCCGGCGCCGGGCCGAAGGCATAGTTGTAGGCACCGGGCAGGAGTGACCACAGCACCAGCACCAGCGTGATGGCGAGGCCTGCGATGATGCCTCCGAGACGAATAGACATGTCCGAACTCTTTCTCGTTGTCGGTTCAGATTACGTGGGCGTGCTTCCGACCGATCACTCGGCCGGTTGCAACGACCCATCGGGAAGGGCGCCTGCATCATCGCCGCCGACCACGCCGGCACGCGGCGCATCCACGGCCTTGTTCTTGCCGAGCACCGCTTCGGTGATCGAGAAGGGCAGAGCCTTGGGCACTTCGATCTGGCTGATGATCGGCAGGATCACCAGGAAGTGCATGAAGTAATAGGCGGTCGCGACCTGGCTCATCACCACATAGGGCTCTTCCGCCGGGGCACCGCCCGCGATGAACAGCACGATCATGCAGGGGATGAAGCCGAACCAGAAGAACTTGCGGAACAGCGGGCGGTAGTGACCCGAACGTACCGGGCTCTTGTCCAGCCAGGGCAGGATGAACCACAGCAGGATCGAGCCGAACATCGCGATCACGCCGAGCAGCTTGGCAGGGATCAGCACGATGCCGGTGAAGGGAATGCTGAGGTCACCGGTGAAGGCACGCAGGATCGCGTAGAACGGCCAGAAGTACCATTCGGGAACGATGTGCGCCGGCGTTGAGAGCGGGTTGGCTTCGATGTAGTTGTCCGGGTGGCCCAGCGCGTTCGGCAGGAAGAACACCATGGTGGTGAACAGGATCAGGAACACGCCGAGACCGAAGCCGTCCTTGGC
>RDXA01000229.1 GCA_004292705.1 Sphingomonadales bacterium
GAGACCACGATATTGTCCTGGATCAGCCGCGCCGCCATGCGCCGCGTCAGCTGGATCACCGCGGCCTTGGACGCCTGATAGGCATAGGTTTCCCACGGATTGATCCGCTGCCCGTCGATCGAGGAGACGTGGATCACCTTGGCCGGATGCCCCGCCTTGCCGCCCGCGACCAACAGGTCGTGGAGCTTCTGAGTGAGGAAGAACGGGGTCTTGACGTTCAGATCCATTGTCCGGTGCCAGCCGGCCTCGGAGAATTCGAGATAGGGCTGGCCCCAGGCCGCGCCCGCATTGTTGATGAGAATGTCGAGCTTCGTCTCGCGCGCCTTCAGCTCATTGGCGAGGCTCACCATGCCGTCCATCTGGCTGAGGTCGGCGGGGATGCCGATGACGCGGTCCGCACCGAACTCGTCGATCGTGTCCTGCATCTGATCGATCTTGCGCGCCGAGATGTAAACCCGCGCGCAGCCCGCCGCCAGCAGGCCTTCGACGAACATCTTGCCGATCCCGCGGCTGCCGCCCGTGACGAGGGCAATACGGCCTTCGAGGCTGAAAAGTGATTGAATGTCCATGTTTCTCTCTCCGTTTCCCCCTCCCTTCAGGGAGGGGCAGCGAGACTTGGCAGCTTGCTGCCTAGTCGCAGCGGGGTGGGCCTGCGGCGCTCGCTTCGCTCGCTCCCACCCCCAACCCCTCCCGCATGCGGGAGGGGAGTCAAGGCTCAATACCCGCTCAATTCCGCCACGCGGTTCGCGTGGAAATAGGCATCTCCCAGGAATTCGGCCAAGGCGCGGTCGCGCTTCATGTAGAGGCCGATGTCATATTCGTCGGTCATGCCGATCCCGCCGTGCATCTGCACGCCTTCCTGCACCGCGAGGCGCGCGGTCCTGGCGACCTTGGCCTTGGCGACGCTGGCCATCAGATCGGCATGGGCCGAGCCACCATCGAGCAATTGCTGTGCCTTAATGGTGACGGCACGGGCAATCTCGACCTCGGAATAGAGGTGGCTGGCGCGGTGCTGGAGCGCCTGAAACTCGCCGATGAGCTTGCCGAACTGCTTGCGCTGCTTGAGGTAGTCGACGGTCATGTCCATCGCCCCGCGCGCGACGCCAACGCCCTCGGCCGCCGCACCGACGCGGCCCGCGACGAGCACCGCATCGAGCACGGCGCGCCCGCCGTCGATCTCGCCGATCACGGCGTCGCCATCGAGCTCAACGTTGTCGAACCGGGTGTGGGTCGCCATCGAGGAATCGACCAGTCGGACAGCGTCATGGCTCATGCCCGCCGCGTCCTTGGGGACGGCAAACAGCGTGATCCCGTCGGCGTCCTCATCCGAGCCGCTGGTTCGTGCAGCAACCACGATCATGTCCGCGCTCGCGCCTTGGATGACGAAACTCTTGGCGCCCGACAGCTTGAAGCCATTGCCCGAGCGTTCGGCGCGGGTGGTGATGCGCGACGGGCGGTGCTTGGCGGTCTCGTCGATGGCGACGGCAAACACGCTGTCACCGGCGATCAGCCCCGGCAGGTAGCGGCCCTTCAGATCGTCCGAGCCGTGCTTC
>RDXA01000230.1 GCA_004292705.1 Sphingomonadales bacterium
GCCTCGAACGGGCGGGCGAGTTCGCCCCATGCGTCGCGCGTGCCCTCGGCAATACCGGTCTGGCAGTCGAGATAGGGTGCGGGATCGAGATAGGTGCCGAACAGCTTGTCCCACAGGGTCACCATGTTCCCGTAGTTCGTGCCCATCAGCGTCTCGTCGCGGATATGGTGCAGGCGGTGCGCTGCGGGCGAGATCAGAACCTTGCCCAGCAAGCCCAATGTCCAGGGCACGTCGGCATGGATGAAATATCCCCACCAGCTGCGCAGGATCATGGCGGTTGCGATCGCCCAGAACGGCAAGCCAAGCAGGATCACCGGAAGCGTATCGGCCAGCACGGCCAGAATTTCGCCCAGCGGGTGCTTTCGACGCACGCTTAGCCAGGTCATCGCCTCGTCGGCGTGGTGGGTGGCATGGATCGGCCAAAGCGCACGTGCATGTTCGAAGCGGTGACGCCAATAGGCGGCAAATTCGAGGATCAGCACCGCTGCGACCACCGACAACGCCGCCGGCAGTGCGGTCCAGCCGTCGACAAATACCTGCGGTCGGGGCAGCAATGACTGTCCGGACATGATCGGCACCAACACAAGCGGACCGATCACGGCGGTGTTGACCAGCAGCAGCACGATATTGGTGGCAATCTCGCCGCGCGCCCGGCGCAGCCCTTCGATGATGGCCTTGCGCTTGGTGACATAAGCAATCACGCCAAACACCACCGCAAGCGGTGCGAGCTCCGCGAATTCGGTGCGCAGGATGTGAAGCGTGCTGTCGATCACGCCGCCATGTTTATGCCTGCATCCGCGAAGAAAGCGTTAAACATATCCCCGCGAGCGGCGTATTGGAGCGTCAGCCGAAGCCGACGTCGAGAAAGCTCGGACGCGGCCCGTTCCACTCACCTGCGGGCACCGGTTCATCGTCCTCGTTGTAACGGCGGCGCGGCTTGCGGTCGTCGCTGGCTGTAACCCGGTCGGTACGGGCCCCCGACTTTTCCGGGCGGGGACGTTCTTCGCGCGGTGCGCGCGGTTCGCGCTCTTCGCGCGCCCGGCGCGGCTTGCGCTCGACCCGCTCCTCGCGCGGTTGCGCCGGTGCTTCGGCGGCGGCGGCCTCGGCCTTGGCGATCACTTCGGACAGATCGACCCGCAGGTCTTCCTTGCCGAACACCTTGATCGCGCTGCCCGTCAGCTTCTCGACATTGGCGATGGCCTCTGCATCCTCTTCGGACACGAACGTGAAGGCCCGTCCCTTGGCCCCGGCGCGGCCGGTGCGGCCGATGCGGTGCACGTAATCGTCCGGATGCCATGGGGTGTCGAAGTTGAAGACGTGCGAGACGCCCTTGATATCGAGCCCGCGCGCCGCGACGTCCGAAGCGACGAGGATATTGACCTCGCCTGCCTTGAAACGTTCAAGCTCCTTGATCCGGCTGGACTGGTCCATGTCGCCATGGATTTCGGAGGAGCGGAAGCCGTGGCGCGTCAGGCTCTGGTTCAGCTCGCGCACGGTGGTTTTGCGGTTGGCAAAGATGATCGCGGTTTCGACCAGATCGTTCTCGAGG
>RDXA01000116.1 GCA_004292705.1 Sphingomonadales bacterium
TCGGACCTGAACGACCTGTACCGCCGCGTCATCAACCGCAACAACCGCCTGAAGCGGCTGATCGAGCTGCGCGCGCCCGACATCATCGTGCGCAACGAGAAGCGCATGCTGCAGGAATCCGTCGACGCCCTGTTCGACAACGGCCGCCGCGGCCGCGTCATCACCGGCGCCAACAAGCGTCCGCTGAAGTCGCTCAGCGACATGCTCAAGGGCAAGCAGGGCCGCTTCCGCCAGAACCTGCTCGGCAAGCGCGTCGACTATTCGGGCCGTTCGGTGATCGTGACCGGTCCGGAACTCAAGCTGCACCAGTGCGGCCTGCCCAAGAAGATGGCGCTCGAGCTGTTCAAGCCGTTCATCTACGCGCGTCTGGATGCCAAGGGTCTCTCCATGACCCTCAAGCAGGCCAAGAAGTGGGTCGAGAAGGAGCGCAAGGAAGTCTGGGACATCCTCGACGAGGTGATCCGCGAGCACCCGGTGCTGCTCAACCGCGCGCCGACGCTGCACCGTCTGGGCATCCAGGCGTTCGAGCCGGTGCTGATCGAAGGCAAGGCGATCCAGCTGCACCCGCTGGTCTGCTCGGCCTTCAACGCCGACTTCGACGGTGACCAGATGGCGGTCCACGTGCCGCTGTCGCTGGAAGCGCAGCTTGAAGCGCGCGTGCTGATGATGTCGACCAACAACATCCTCTCGCCCGCCAATGGCAAGCCGATCATCGTGCCTTCGCAGGACATGGTTCTGGGGATCTACTACCTCTCGATGGAGCGGCAGGAGAAGCACCCCGAGTTCATCGACAACGCCGACGGCACCAAGGTCGAGCGCCTCCCGCGCTTCTCGGACATGGCCGAAGTCCATCAGGCACTCGAAGCCAAGGCCGTCACGCTTCACACCAAGATCATCGCCCGCGTTCCGCAGGCCGATGAGCATGGCCACGTGGCAATGAAGCGCTTTGAAACCACGCCAGGCCGGATGCTGATTGGTGAATGCCTGCCCAAGAACCACAAGGTGCCGTTCGACATCATCAACCGCCTGCTCACCAAGCGTGAGATCGGGGACGTGATCGATCAGGTCTACCGTCACACCGGCCAGAAGGACACGGTGCTGTTCGCCGACGCGATCATGAGCCTCGGCTTCCGCCACGCGTTCAAGGCCGGGATCAGCTTCGGCAAGGATGACATGATCATCCCCGACGCGAAGATCAAACTGGTCGAGGAAACCAAGGAACTGGTGGCTGGCTATGAGCAGCAGTATCAGGACGGTCTGATCACCCAGCAGGAAAAGTACAACAAGGTGATCGACGCCTGGTCGAAGTGCGGTGACATGGTCGCCGACGCGATGATGGCCGAGATCAAGGCGACCCCGATCGACCCCGAGACGGGCAAGGAAGCCCAGATCAACTCGATCTACATGATGAGCCACTCGGGCGCGCGTGGTAGCCCGGCGCAGATGAAGCAGCTTGCGGGCATGCGCGGGCTGATGGCCAAGCCTTCGGGCGAAATCATCGAGACCCCGATCATCTCGAACTTCAAGGAAGGTCTGACCGTTCTTGAATACTTCAACTCGACCCACGGTGCCCGCAAGGGCCTCGCGGACACCGCGCTGAAGACCGCGAACTCGGGTTACCTCACCCGCCGTCTGGTCGACGTGTCGCAGGATTGCGTCATCGTCGAGGAAGATTGCGGCACGCAGAACGCGCTCGAAATGCGCGCCATCGTGCAGGGCGGTTCGGTGATCGCCTCGCTCGGCGAGCGCATCCTCGGACGCACCGTGGCCGAAGACATCATCAATGCCGCCACTGGTGAATTGATCGTCCCGGCGGGCACCCTGCTCGACGAAGCGATGGTGAAGGACATCGAGGCGGCCGAAGTGCAGTCCGCCAAGATCCGCTCGCCGCTGATCTGCGAAGCCGAGCAGGGCGTGTGCGCGACCTGTTACGGGCGCGACCTTGCCCGCGGGACTCCCGTGAACATCGGTGAGGCTGTCGGCGTCATCGCGGCGCAGTCTATCGGTGAGCCCGGCACCCAGCTGACGATGCGGACCTTCCACATCGGCGGCGCGGCCCAGCTCAACGAAACTTCGCACCTCGAGGCGATTTCGGAAGGCCATATCGAGTATCGCGAGATGCAGACCATCTCCGACAAGATGGGCCGCATTCTGAGCCTTTCGCGCAGCGGCGAGATCGCCGTGATCGACGCCGAAGGGCGCGAGCGCGAGATGCACAAGGTGCCCTACGGGACGGTGATCAAGTTCAAGGACGGCGATCACGTCAAGATCGGCGATCGTCTGGCCGAGTGGGATCCGTTCACCCTGCCGATCATCACCGAACAATCGGGCGTGGTGAAGTATCAGGATCTGATCGAGGGCATCACGCTCGAAGAACAGATGGATGATGCCACCGGCATTGCCCAGCGCGTGGTGACCGAGAACCGCGCGACCGGCCGCAAGAAGAAGGAAGACCTGCGTCCGCGCATGACCCTTCTGGCCGAGGGCAGCGGGGAGACCGAGGCGGCGCGCTACATGCTCGCTCCGGGCACGACCCTGTCGGTGGGCGATGGCGACACGGTGCAGGCGGGTGACATTCTCGCCCGTGCGAGCCGCGAAGCCGCCAAGACCCGCGACATCACCGGCGGTCTGCCGCGCGTGGCCGAGCTGTTCGAGGCACGCATGCCGAAGGATGTCTCGATCATCGCCAAGATTTCCGGCAAGATCGAATTCGTCCGCGAATACAAGGCGAAGCGCAAGATCGCGATCATCCCCGAGGAGGGCGAACCCGTCGAGTACCTGATCCCCAAGACCAAGGTGATCGACGTGCAGGAAGGCGACTACGTGAAGAAGGGGGACACCCTGATTTCCGGCTCGCCCAACCCGCACGACATCCTCGAAGTCATGGGCGTCGAAGCGCTGGCCGAATATCTCGTCAACGAGATCCAGGAAGTCTATCGCTTGCAGGGCGTGAAGATCAACGACAAGCACATTGAAGTGATCGTTCGCCAGATGCTGCAAAAGGTCGAGATCACCGATGGCGGGGACACCACCCTGCTGCCGGGCGAGCAGATCGATCTGGCGGAGATGCTCGAATACAACGCCAAGCTGGCCAAGGGCAAGCAGGGCGCGAGCGGCACTCCGGTGCTGCTCGGCATCACCAAGGCGTCGTTGCAAACGCGCAGCTTCATCTCGGCGGCCTCGTTCCAGGAAACCACCCGCGTGCTGACGCAGGCGGCGGTCGAAGGGAAGAAGGACACGCTGATCGGGCTGAAGGAAAACGTGATCGTCGGCCGTCTCATCCCGGCCGGCACCGGCGCGGGCATGAACCGTCTGCGCGTCACCGCCAACAGCCGCGATGCGGCGCTGAAGGCGGCGTGGAAGAAGCAGCAGGACGCGCTTGCCGCCACCGGCCAGCGTGAAGTCGAGCCGGCTGCCGATGCCATCGGTTCGGAAGAGAAGATGAAGGCCGCCATGGCCGCGATGGCGGCTGCCGCCCCCGCGGCTGATGTCGAGGATGCGGGCGAGGAGTAATCCTGCCTCGCCCTTGCGGCCCATGTGAAAGCCCCGCCGAAGCTGTTGCTTCGGCGGGGCTTTTCATTGCGGCCTCGTCGATGGTCGTTTTTACGCTATTGCAAATCACTCGCAGTAAATCTATAGGTGGGTCCACCCCACAGACTTCACTTGCGAGGCTTCATGTCCCGGCACCATGCCCCTTCCGCCACGATCCAATCCATCGTCGATGCGCTCGCAATCCCGCCCCGGGTTGAAGCGCTGGGGCCGATTGCGGGGCGCTTCATCCACGCGCTGCGGCTGATCGCGCTGCACGAGCGGATGGGCCGCGACCCGGTGCCGGAACTGGCGGCGCGGCTGGGGAGTGTCGAGGTGGCCGCCAAGGCGCTGATCCTCGCCCATGCGATTGCGGCCAGCTGGCCTGAGAATATCCACGTTTCGCGCTTCTGCTGCCGTTTGCTCAGCCATGACGAGATAGCCATCGGCCTGTTCGTCGATGCCGCCGCGCGGGCAGACCGGCTGGGGTTTGAGGCCGCCATCGCAGGCCTGGTTCGCGCTGACCGGATGCCGCGTCTGTGGGAAGGTGCGCTGGCGCTGACCGCAGCGGAACTGCGCGCTGTGTAAAGGGGGCGCCGTGCTGGCACTTGCCGTGCTAGAACGCGGAGATGACCCGCGCTCTCCCCCTCATGGCACTTGCCATGCTTGGTGCCTGTGTTCCCGCCTCGGTCCCAGATGCCGTCGGCAACACCCAGCCGGTTGCCAGTTTGGTTGGCGAATACCGGATCGCGGCGATTGACGGCAGAGCGATTGATTGGCCTTTCGGCCTCACCCTGTCGATTGCGCCGGATCGGATCGTGTTTGATGGCCCCTGCAACGGCTATGCCTGGGATTACCGGCTGAAAGGTCAGGCTCTCACCCTGCGGCGCAGCGCGTCGCCCGACCCTGATTGCCTTGCTAGGGCCCGGATCCATCAACTGGTGTTCGATCTGGCAACCGCTGTCGATGCCGCCACCAGCGCCGGGCGCGATCCCTCGAACGCGGTGATCCTTGCCGGAGGCGAGCATCAGGTCACGCTCTACTCGCAATAATCATCAAGCCGCGCTAACGGGCGTGGCATGACCACCACCCGTTTCGCCCCTTCGCCCACTGGCCGGCTCCACGTCGGCAATATCCGCACCGCGCTGCACAACTGGATGCTGGCGCGCCAAGCCGGCGGCGCCTTCATCCTGCGGATCGATGACACCGATGCGGAGCGCAGCCGCGAGGATTATGTCGAGGCGATCCGCGCCGATCTCACATGGCTTGGGCTGGAATGGGACCGTGAGGAGCGCCAATCGGCACGGCTCGACCGGTACGAAGCCGCCTTTGCCGCGCTCCAGGCGGCGGGGCGGCTTTATCCCTGTTACGAAAGTGCGCAGGAGCTGGAGGTCAAGCGCAAGATTGCCTTGGGTCGCGGGCTGCCGCCAATCTATGACCGCGCGGCATTGAAGCTGACAGACTATGAGCGCGCGGCGAGGGAAGCAGAAGGAACAGCACCGCACTGGCGCTTTTTGCTCGACCATGGCGAGCCGATTGCCTGGCAGGACGGCATTCGAGGTTCGCAGAAATTCGATCCCGCGCAGCTCTCCGATCCTGTTATCCGCCGCGCCGACGGCTCATGGCTGTATATGATGCCTAGCGCTGTGGATGACATCGATATGGAGGTAACACAGGTGCTGCGTGGCGAGGATCACGTATCGAACACAGCCGTTCAGATTCAGATCTTTACCGCGCTTTTTGCTGCACAATTTGCTGCAACAGAAGGTGCAGCAAAAATGCTACCCGCCTTCGCCCATGAAGCGCTGCTGGTGGGGCGCGAGGGCAAGCTTTCGAAGCGCCTCGGCTCGCTCGGTTGCGATGCCTTTCGTGAGCGCGGCATCGAGCCGGAGGCGATCATTGCGCTGCTGGCGCGCCTCGGGACATCGCAACCAGTCGAACCCATCGCCGACCGCAAGGTGCTGCTTGCGGGTTTCGATCTGTCGACATTCGGGCGGGCACCGGCGAAGTTTGATGAAGAGGATCTGGAGCGTCTCAACGCTGCGATTGTCCACCAGCTGCCCTTCCCATCGGTTCGCGACCGTCTGCCCGCTGGAATGGACGAGGCCGGGTGGCTCGCGATCCGCCCCAATCTCGGCCATGTGGGCGAGGCGGCGGATTGGTGGCAGCTGGTGACTGGGCCGATCACGCAGCCTGCCTTCAGCACCGAGGACAAGGCCTTCCTCGCCGAAGCGGCCCGGCTGCTGGTGTGGGATGCGAACCCCTGGGCTCTGCTGACCGCGGCGCTGAAGGAAGCCACCGGGCGCAAGGGCAAGCCGCTCTTCCTGCCGCTGCGCCAAGCGCTCACCGGCATGGACCACGGCCCCGACATGGGCGAGTTGCTCCCCCTGATCGGCGAGACCGCCACCCGCACCAGACTCGCCCAAGCCACCGCCTGATCAGATCAGGCTGAAGCGCCGTGTGTTTGGGAGAAATGGTGCCCAGAAGAGTCCACGTTGCCAATATCAATGTAGGCGATTTCAATGTCCGGATCGACGTTTTCGGGCAACGCCTCATCGTTGAGGGTTGCCGCGAACTTGAGGCGCATCATGTTTTGCCCGTGCGCGTCACTCATTCTGTTACCTCACGCAGCAGGCGCATGATTTCCTCTTCCGCCTGCTTCAGCTCAGCGTCGATCACCGCAAGCGGGCGGGGCGCGATGAACTTGTAGAAATGGCGGTTGAAATTGATTTCGTAACCGACCTTGTCCTTGCTCCGGTCCATCCAGGCATCGGGCACATGGGGCTGTACCTCGCGCGCGAAGAAGGCGTCGATATCGACCTTGAGCGGGATGTTCTCGAAATCACGGAGATCGGGATCGGGCTCGAAGCCCTTGCCCTTGCGTACCTTCTCCGCGCCCGCATCCTTGGCGGTGAACACACTGCGGAAGAGCTTCTCGTCCGCCGCGCGCCACTTTGATCCGCGCTTAATCAGAATGCGCTCGATGGATTTTGACACGGCATTCCAGTCCATCAGCGGTTCGCGGCCAAGTTCCTTGTCGATGGCCTGGATATCGTCGAGCAGGTGCGGCGCGGCATCGAGGAAGCGCGCCTTGTCCTCGACCGTCATCTGATAACGCAACCGCAAGGGCCGCTCGACCGTGACGCGGGTATAGCCAAAATCGTCATTGTCGAAGATCTTAGACTGCTCGCCCTGGGAGAACTTACCATAGCGGCGAACGATGTCGGCAATCTGATCCGGCTCGTCCGGGCGGTCATCGCCTTCCAGCGCAGGCCCTTCGCCGATCTTGCGCCGCTTATCGCCCTGGCTGCGGCGCATGGGAATCCAGGTGTCGCGCGCGTCGACCAGCTGGATCTTGCCCTGGCGAGCCTTGGCCTTCCGGTTGGTGACGATCCAAATGTAGGTGCCAATGCCGGTGTTGTAGAACATCTGTTCAGGCAGGGCGATGATCGCCTCCAGCATGTCCTCTTCGATGATCCACTTGCGGATGTTGCTTTCGCCGCCGCCAGCGCCGCCGGTGAACAGGGGCGAACCGCTGAAGACGATGGCGGCGCGGGAACCGTGCTTGTT
>RDXA01000117.1 GCA_004292705.1 Sphingomonadales bacterium
CTACCTCAGTAGAAAGCCCGAGTAATCGGGCGTGATATCTCTGAAGCCTCGCAAAGTGCGCATCGATCGCGACGGCTATTTCTCTAGAATTCTTAACGGCCAAGAAGTGTCCGACAATCTGGGAGTAATGCTCAGCCTGCCGAGGGAGCCGCAATGCGGGATCCCGCTTCTCTTCGATCTCTTGATCTGACATCACTTGAAGCCGCTGCGACGGCTCTGGAATTTCAAGTGACGGCGGGACTGGCGGCACCTTTCCATTCATCAGTGGCGATTGCTCATGAAAAACGTGAAAGAGCGCGTCTTCTAGCGGCTGAATGTCAGTTCGATTCTCGACCGGGAAAGCCCAGACGAACGCAATTTCCCACACATCGACCTGACGATTTGCGATGATGTCTGATCTCGCAGAAGTAAGGTGCCGGTTCACCCGTGACCTAATGCCGTCCACTGACTGCCCAACATAGATCGGAACCTGATCCAGATCACAGAGCGCATAGCATCCAATCTGATTGGTAAGCTGCCGCAGCGCTTTGCGCCGAAAGCCAAGATCAATTGCCATAAACCTCAAGCCGCTAAAGACGAAACAGCAACGCTTTCATCCAAAACGGGATTAATAAGGTTCTGCGCCAAATGCGCAACCACCGGCACTGCGAGCCCATCACCTGCCAAGTGATAAGCGTCGTTGTATCGACGTGGCAGTCGATAGCTATCGGGAAGCCCCATCAAGCGGGCAACCTCTCTCGCAGACAGCAGGCGCGTTCGTATGGAAGCCCCCTCAACGATAACGACAAACTGGCGGGATGAACCACCTCCCGGCGTTCGAAGACAACCAGCGATCCCGTCGTCCCGGAGTTCTGCGCGCTGTACACGCTTGCCTCCTTCAACACGCGTCCTTTTATAGATCGTCCCCACACAACGGGTGCCGATTGCGGTCATACGCTCCAATTTCTGGCGATTGAGTGCGCTCATCATATCCAGAAGCTTCGAAGTCGCTTCCTTGTCATGCCATTGAACCACATCATCTGGTTCAAGTAGGTCGAGCAACTGATGTCGCTGAACAGACGGACTTGGAACTTTCCACCAAACCCATTGCGATTGATCGACCTCAGCCAACCGGAGAAGCGCTTGTTCCATTGCCCTGGGATGCATGGCACCGACGGGGCCATTTGCTACTAAGCGGCTGGGGATGGGAATATCGCCACGGATCGCCACAAGAAACATCCGCGGTCGAGACTGAGGCAGAAAAGCGACCGCGTCGAGTATCATCGCACCAAACCGATATCCGGCCAAAGCCAGACAACGGCAGATCATTGCGAAGTCTCGCCCTTGATTGGCAGTCAACGATCCGTACACATTCTCAAGAACTATGATCTTCGGTGCCCGAGCTTCGTTGGCAAGCCCCTGCATCAAAGACCAGAAGGCCCAGAATGCTCCTGAACGCGTTTGCTCGGTGGCAGTGCCCAAGCCTAGCGCATTCCCCGCAAGGCTCAGGTCTTGGCAAGGAAAGGAAGCCCAAGCGAGGTCAACGCAACCCTCAAGCTGTTTTACCTTAAGGTCGTTGATGTCCTCGGCACTGAAATGAGCGTGCCCCCAATTCTCTCGGTAGGTTGCTGCCTTGATCGGATCAAAATCATTGGCGAACTGGCAATGCCAATCGGCCCCCAATCCGAGGCGTGCCATGCCCCCGCCCGCAAAAAACTCATAGAACGTTCGATTGTTCATGCTTTGTGCTTAGCAAGAGTGGGCAGCTTTTCAACATTGAGTAGATCGAAAATGAGGATAACTGCCACAGCCCCATAGAGCCAACACACCAGTCTAGCCCGGGGTGACGAAAAAGGGGGACGGACGCTGACGTTCCCGGCTCCGCGAGTCATCTGTTGGCGCCCTCAGGCGCCGGGCGGCGGACCTCCGTCCGCCTTGGCTTTCGCGCCATAAGGCGCGGCGGCCGGTCGGCCTTGCGGCGGCAGCGCCGCCGTTTGGTGCCATGCTCTCGGCCTGCGCTGATCGGCGGCGCAGCCGCCGCAAGGGCGACCGACCGCCCGCAGCGATGCGCCCGCAGGGCGCGTGAGCGAGGATTTCGCAGCGCGGAGGCGCTGCGGACCACAAAGACTCCCGATTTTCCTACTCGGAAAATCTGTGCAATCTCTCCCCGCGCTATGACCGACAAGCGCACCTCCTCGCCCCCTCGCCCGTCCCGCGATCCGGCTCGCCCCGTTGTCCGCAACAAGCGCAAGATCCCGAAGCAAGCCACTTCGGCGGTTGCCTTTGAACTCGCGCCGCCCGCGCCCGATGATCCGCTGCTCGATTTCATGCCCGTGCCCCACGTCGCAGCGCGGTCGAACTCGATCACGCCCGATGTCCAGCGCGCCTTCATCGCCCAGCTCGCCGCGACCGGGATCGTGAAGCAGGCCGCCCTCCATGTCGGCAAGAGCATCGAGGCGCTCTACAAGCTGCGCCAGCGGCCCGGGGCGGAAGGGTTCCGGGCGGCGTGGGATGCGGCGCTGGATCGGGGGGTGAGCCGGCTGGAGGACTGCGCCCTCGCCCGCGCGATCACCGGCGAGGAGAAGCCGATCCTCCACGGCGGCAAGGTCGTGGGGGTGGAGCGGCGGCATAACGAGGCGCTGGTGATGTTCTTCCTGCGCAACCGCCTCCCCCACCGCTATGACCAGCAGAAGGACATCGGCCCCGATCACCCGGTCTATCGCAAGGTCGCGGCCGCCTATGCCGAGGAGCAGCGGCTCAGGGATGCCGACCCGGCACAACAGGCCCGGATCGCGGCATCCATCGGAGCGAAGATCAAGGGCTGGCACCGCGAATTCATGCGCACCTGGGAGGCGCGTCTTGTGGCGATGGGGATCGACATCCATGATCCCGCGTTCGCCGCCCGGGCCGAACAGCTCAAGGCCGAGGGCCGCTGGCCGGAGCCGACATTTGACGGGGGTGCGGACTATCCCGACAAGTAAGCGACCAGCGCCCGCACCTTCTTGGAGCGCCATTGCGGCGCGGGGGCGAGCAGCCAGTAGGCGCGCTGGGCGGGCTCGGGCTCGCTGAGGGGGGTGAGGCGGCCTTGCGCAATCGCTGTCTCGGCCAGCGCCAGCGGCAGGATCGTGCGGCCCATTCCGGCGAGCGCCGAGGCGAGCGCCTGTCCGGGGCTGCCGGCCTTGATGCAGGGGTTCGTGCCGTCCGGCAGCGGCATGCCGGGCCAGTCGATCCATGCATCCCGGTGCTCGGGCGCGGCGACGGTGACGCGCATGGGGGGGGCGAGCTGCACGCCCATGAGATCGCCCGGCCCGTCGACCAGCCGGATCGCAAGGTCGAGGTTCGCCTCGGTGAAATCGGCGTGCTCGTCGGGCGCGAGGATATACTGGACACCGGGTGTGCCCGCCTGGAACACCGCGAGGCGCGGGGCGAGCCACTCGGCGTAGAATTCGCGCGGGGTCGCGATGGTGTAGCGGTCGGAGGCCTGCCCGGCCTGCATCGCGGCGACGCTCTCCTCGAATCGCAGGAAGCCTTCGCGCAAGGGATCGAGCCCGGCGGTGCCTTCGGGCGTGAGTTCGAGCCCCTTGGAGGTGCGGCGGAACAGCACGACGCCCAGCACATCCTCCAGCGCGCGGATCTGCTGGCCGACGGCGGCGGGGGTCACAGCCAGCTCGTCCGCCGCGCGGGTGAAGGACAGGTGCCGCGCCGCCGCGTCGAACACGCGCAGGGCATTCAAGGGGAGATGGGTGCGCTTCACGCGCGGTGAATTAGGCGCGCCAGGGGCTTATCGCAAGCCTCGGCGCGGTCCATTACCTGGGGCCATTACCTGGGCCCATTACCTCGGGGTGCGGCCCTCGGCCGTCTCGGGCGCGGAGAGCGGGAAGAAGGGGATGCGCACCTCGGCGGGCGAACCGTCGGCCCGCTCGAAGGTGTAGAAGCCCTCCATCGATCCGAACGGCGTGGTCAGCGGGCAGCCCGAGACATAGTCGTGGCTCTGCCCCGGGGTGAGCATGGGCTGTTCACCCACCACGCCCTCGCCATCGACATGGTTCACCATCCCGCGCCCGTCGGTGATGCGCCAGTGCCGGGTGCGCAGGCGCAGCGCCTCGTGCGAGGCGTTCTCTATGCGGATGTGATAGACCCAGAACCACTTGCCCGCCTCCGGATGCGATTGCTCCGGCAGGTAATTGACGGCGACCCGGACGGTGACCCCATCGGTGGTGGCGGCGTGCTGGAAGAATTCTTTCATGTCGCCTCTCAGGTTAGCGATTTGTCGCCGGGTCACAAGTGCTGCAACGCGCTTAATCCCAGCTGTATCCCGCGAGGTATGCGAATCTGCGACAAATGACCGGCTGGACAGGGCGCGGATTTGCGCGGAGACCGACCGCCTCCCCCGACTCCAGCGACAAGGTGCTGATGTGCGAACCGAAATCGATCTCGATGCCGCCGCTGCTGCCGGACTGATCGGGGAGGATCAGGCGATCGCCCTGCGCAATTTCCAGGCGACGCGCGACGGGCTCTCGGGCGCGACGTCGGAGAAATTCCAGCTGTTCGGTGGTTATGCCGATCTGGTGATCGGGATCGGCATGGCGATGATCGTGCTGGCGGGCGGAACCGTGCTCAGCGGCATCGACCAGCTCGACGAGATGCCCGGCATCATGGTGGGCATGCTGCTGAGTTACGCCGCGGCGGCCGGGCTGTTCGCGGTCACAGCGCGGATCAACCTGCGCGCGTCCCCGGCGATGGCAATGGTGCTGACGGCGGGGTTTGCCGCGTTCTCGGCCTCGGCCCTGGTGCTGACCCTGGTGGGCCTTGCCGAAGCGCTCGGCCTCATGCCGCACCAGGCCAAGGTCCCGGTGTTCGGGGGAGCGCTGCTGGCCCATGCGGCGGTGATGTGGGTCCACTGGCGCCGGTTCCGGTTTCCGCCGACCCCGGCGCTGATCGTCGCCCTCCACGGCTTCGTCGCGCTCGGGGTGACCAACGACCTGTTCCCCTATGATGCCCGCGCGGTCGCCACCTCCGCCTCGGCGCTGCTTATCGCGACCGGCGCGATGATCGCCGGCGTGTGGTGGGATCTCACCGATATCCGGCGCGAGACCGAACGGTCGCAGACCGCCTTCTGGCTGCATTGCGTGGCGGGCGTGCTGATGAGCCGCGCGCTGTTTTCGCTGCTGACCGGATCGACCATCATCGATGGCGAGATCATCCTGACCGGGCTGACACTCGCGCAGTTCCCCTATGTCGTGGCGATGGTGCTGGGCGCGGCGGTGATCTCGCTGCTGCTCGACCGGCGTTCGCTGCTGGTGGGGTGCCTGTTGCCGACGGTCGGCATCTTCGAGGGCATGGGCGATGACCGCGCCGGCGTGGTGGCCGGGCTGCTGCTGGCAGGCACCGCGCTGATCTTCTTCAGCACGGCATGGGTGCAGCTGCGCACCGGCTTGCTGGCGCTGCTGCCCGAGGGGATCGCGGCCCAGCTGCCGCGCACCAGCCTCACCGCGCCCGGCCAGCGCCCGACCCGCCGCCACAAGCCACTGTGGGCGCTGCGTTAAAACCCGGCTGCGATTGGCGCGCTGCGGCAGGGCCAGCATGACCCTGATCCCGCCAACCGCGCCAACCCTCACCCGCCGCGCGATCCTCGCCGGAGCGGGAGCGGGCGTGCTGGCGGGCTGCGCCGGACGGATCGCGCGCCCCGCCCCCGTCGCCATGCCGGTCGATCCGCAAGCGACCGCCCCGCCCGATCTGGTCGATCTCGCGTGGCTGGATCCGCGCCTCAGGCTCGATATCCGCTATGCCACCCCCGCCAACTTCATGGGCCGGGTGCTCTACCCCCTCGCCCGCGCGGTGGCCCAGCGCCCGGTGGCCGCAGCGCTGGCGCAGGTGCAGACCCGGGCCGAGGCAGCGGGATACGGCCTGCTGATCTTCGACGCCTATCGCCCCTGGCGCATCACGCGGGCGATGTGGGACCAGACCCCGCCCGACAAACGCGAATTCGTCGCCGACCCTGCCACCGGATCGCGCCACAATCGCGGCTGCTCGATCGACCTGTCGCTGCACCGCGCCGGCGTGGAGGTCGCCATGCCCAGCCCCTATGACGATTTCACCCCCGCCGCCTATCGCAGCAACACCGCCGCCCCCGCCGAGGCACTGGCAGCCAGCCGGATGCTCGAAGGCTGGATGGTGGCCGAGGGCTTTGTCCCGCTGCCCAACGAATGGTGGCACTACGACTGGGCCGACTGGCGGCGCTACCCGATCATGGATGTGCCGCTGGAGGAGGTGACGGCGGGGTGAGGACGGCACGTCTCCCCACCCTTCCCGCCTTTTCGTCTCCCCGGGCTTGACCCGGGGCTAGGCTTCCTGCTGACTCGTATGCAACACGCCGGAGTTATCGCCTTGAGCCTGCTTGAAGAACTGCAACGTGCCCGCACCGAAGAAGACGTCAAGGACGCCTACATCAAGGCGCTTGGCCTCAAGGGCGTGTTCAAGGGGCTGGTCGATATCCAGACCCCGGAAATCTGGTTCGAGGCCAAGGAAGCACCCACCCCGCCGCTGCTGATGTTCGCACAACTGCTCACCTATGTCCGCGCCGCCCGCAAGCGGGGCGAGGCGATCCCCGGCTTCCTGTGCGTGATCGACCGCGAAAAGGCCGCGCTGATGGCGACCGAGCACGCCCTGCCGATCCTTGAAGACAAGAGCATCGTCTGGCCCAAGTCCGGTTCCGCAGCCGACAAGGCACTGGCGGCCCAGATTGCCCCCACCATCGAAACCCATTTCATCCTCTACCAGATCGACGGATACGAGGATGAATTCATCAAGGCCGCCAAGGATGCGGTGCGCGAAGGGCGCATCATCCGCACGCCGATTACGCCCAATAATCTGCGGCAAGTGTTCGACAAATGGGTGGCGATGGTCGGCGTCGAACTCGGCGTGAAGCGCGAAGCCGATTACGCAGTGCTGTTCTTCGCCGACATCATGCATGATGGCCGCAACGAAGCGATGCGCAACCTGCCCGCCCGCCTGCTTTTCATCGGCAACAAGCCGGTGTTCATCATCGGGGCCGATCAATACGAATTGGCCAGCGAGCGCGGCTATCGCAATTTCTGGAACATC
>RDXA01000118.1 GCA_004292705.1 Sphingomonadales bacterium
ATGATCTCGGCAATCGGGCGCTGGCCCGCCAGAGCGGCACCCACCGCCGCACCGATGATCGCGGTTTCGCTGATGGGCGTCGCGCGGATGCGGTGTTCACCGTATTTCTCGGTCAGGCCCGAGGTGACCTTGAACACCCCGCCGCCCTGCTTGGCGCTGACGTCCTCGCCAAGGCAGAACACGCCCGGATCGTCGGCCATCGCCTCGTCGATTGCGAGGTTCAGCGCCTGGGTCATGGTGATCTGGGCCATCAGGCGGTCTCCTCGAGCACGTCTTTGTAGATTTCATCGGTATCGGGTAGCGGAGCCGCCAGCGCGTGTTCGACCGCCGCGTTGATCTGCGCATCAATGTCGGCGACGATTGTGTCCAGCTCCTCCTCGGTGAACTGGTAGTCGAGCATCACCTGCCGCAGCTTGGGCAGCGGGTCTTCGGCCTTCATTTCGGCGATGTGTTCGGGCGGCATGTAGCTGAAGTCGGCGCCGAAGAAGTGACCCATCATCCGGTAGCACATGGCCTCGACCAGCGTCGGCCCTTCGCCGGCGCGGGCACGCGCAACCGCTTCGACCATCGCGGGGTAGATCTGGTGGACGTCGTTTCCGTCAACCGTCACCCCCGGCATCCCGTAACCCGCCGCGCGGGTGGCGATATTGGGGCTGTCGGTGTGGTCGGCATAGGCAGTGTGCTCGCCATAGCGGTTGTTCTGGCACAGGAAAATCACCGGCAGCTTATACAGCTGGGCCATGTTCATCGCTTCGTGGAAGCCGCCGATATTGGCCGCGCCGTCGCCGAAGCTCACCAGCGTCACGCGCCCATCGCCGTTGTTCTGGCTTGCCATGGCAAGGCCGTTGGCAATCGGGAGGCCCGATCCGACCACGCCGGTCGTGACCATGATCCCCGTCTCGGGATCGGTGATGTGCATGGTGCCGCCCTTGCCCTTGCAGGTGCCGGTCGCCTTGCCGAGGCATTCGCCCCACCACTTTTCCATCGGGATGCCCTTGGCGGTCTGCTCGCCCTGCCCGCGATAGGTGCAGACGACGTAATCGTCCTTCTCCAGCGCCGCCATCGCGGCGGCCGAGACCAGCTCCTGCCCGCGCACGCAGTAATACATCACCGCAACCTTGCCGCCCATCAGCAGCTCGCGGAACTTCTCGTCGGTGCGGTTCACCTTCATCGTGCGGGTGAAGATGTCGAGCAGCTTGTCGCGGTCGATTTGGGACATGATTTCCTTACCTTCCAAGGTTCCGTTCGTGTCGAGCGAAGTCGAGACACTCCGCGCGGCCTCTCGACTACGCTCGAGGCGAACGGAGGATTGCTCTTAAAATTGGACGCGCTGGGTGAACCCGCCATCGACGACGATGTTCGCGCCGGTCATGTAGGGCACCGCCGGGCTGGCAACGAAGACGATCGCCTTGGCGACCTCCACCGGCTCGCCGAAGCGGCCCATCGGCATCTTGGCGAGGGTGCCATCGAACAGCGGCTTCATGTGCTCCTCGATGATCTCCCAGTTGCCGCCCTTGTAATAGATCGCGCCGGGCGACACGGTGTTCACGCGGATGCCCTTGGCTGCGTAGGCTTGGGAAAGCTGCGAGGCATAGGTGATCAGCGCCGCCTTCAGCGCGTTGAACGGATTGGGCGCGATGAAGGTTTCGAGCGCGGCGGTGCTGGACAGCATCACGATCGAGCCGGTGCCCGAGGCTTCGAGGTAAGGCGTCAGGGTCTCGACCGCATAGGCCGCGCCCTTGATGTCCATGTCGAGGCAGGCCTGCCAATCCCCCGCCCCGCCGGTGCCCGAGGCGCTGGCGGTATGAACGAAGATATCGCAGCCGCCGAGTTCCTTGACCGCCTTTTCCAGCCACGCCTGATAGGCTTCGGTGCCGGTCGCCATGTCGAACACCTCGGCAAACACCTTGCCGGGGCCGGCCGCATCAATCTCGGCAACGGCGGCGGCGATCTTGTCTTCCTTGCGCGAGAAGAACGCGACGTCAGCGCCCTCGGCGGCGAACAACTTGAGCGACTGAAGCCCAAGGCCATGCGCCCCGCCGTTCATGATGACCTTCTTGCCCTTGAGTCCCAGATCCATAACGCCTCTCCCCGGCTTTTGGTTGTGGCCTGAGGGGATAGCCGAGTGGGGGGGCCGGGCGTATCGTCAATTTTGGGGGTGAGGGGCAAAGCGCACGCTTGCCCAGGCGCGCCTTCAGCCTGTGCGTCGGCCGATCCCCAGCCGCCGCAGGACCGCGACGGGGTTAATCGGGGAAGGCTGGATGCCCGGCTCGTCGTTGCAGCTCTCGTACATTTCGGCCTTAATGACCTTTATGTAGGGATCCGCATCCAGCGCCAGTAGAGCGCAAATCGTCCGCGTGAAGCCGAAGACGAAAGGCTTGCCCGGCAGACTGGCAAAATCGCCCGCTTCGATGCACTGCACGTACCGTTCGGGGATACGCGTGATTTGCGACACCCGGAGCGTGGACATGCGGCGCCCTTTGCGGGCTTTCCCGATCTCGCCGCCGACCACAGCCAGCGGCGACAACTCGATTTTCCCTTTTGTTTTTTTCAATGTGCGATCCGAAGGGGAGCCGAGCATCCAGCCTTTGCAATCGTTTGATTTGTCATGCTCGGCAACGCGATTCGCCCATTTTGGGCAAAGTTCCCCCAAGGCGCTGTTCAGTCGGGCATCTTGGCGAGATAGGCGTTGAGCACTGAGAGCTTGCGCAGAAGAAAGGCCCTGATTTCCTTGGTGTAATCATCCTCGCCGACCTGCGCGGGCAGATATACGCCGCGCCCCCCACGCTTGAGGAACCCACGCTCGACCAGTCCGGCGACCTTGCGGCGGGTGGTTTCGCGGCTCATGCCGAGGCTGGTGTGGATGAACTTGATGCTGACCACCGGCCGGGCCGCATCGGGCAGAACCACCGCCTCCGTACCGAAATTGCGTGTGGCGAAGGGATCGCGCCGCAGCTCGCGGGTGGATTCAGCGGCAACGACACAGATGATCGCGACCTCTTCGGGCGCGAGATTGTTCTGGTGGACCGCAAAGCGCAGAAAATCGCTGAACACCTCGACGAAGAACGAGGCGACATAGCGCGTCGAAGCATTTTCCATACTTGTCCCTCCGGGCTGCCTCGGTGACACCTGAGGCGAAGCCGCGCTTGCGACCGATGGCAGCCTTGCTGGGCCGACGATATGGAGGGATGGCACTGCTGTGGGCAAGTGCGTTAACGAATGGTGCTGCTGGGGAGGATTGAACTCCCGACCTCACCCTTACCAAGGGTGCGCTCTACCACTGAGCTACAGCAGCGCCGGATCAGGCGCGCGCTATTATTGTCGCGCCGCCTTGCAATGTCAACGTCCTTGTTGGGCTATCGGCTCGCCATGGACGCGCAAGGCTTGCAGCTATGCCCCCATAACGGCAAGGGGTTGCGCATGAATGAAGGCCCCCGCAAGAACCTGTCCCGCGAAGAGCGGCTCGCGGCCAAGCTGCGCGAGAACCTGCGGCGCAGGAAAGCCCAAAGCCGGGCAACGTCCCCCGCCCTCGATGACTCGCACATGCCGACAGAAACGCTTCCCAATCCACCTCACGAAAGCTAACCCCGCGCGCTCGAAACCAAAGACGAAAGCGATCATGCCCAAGCTCATCCTCGTCCGCCACGGCCAGAGCCAGTGGAACCTTGAAAACCGCTTCACCGGCTGGTGGGATGTCGACCTGACCGATCAGGGCGTCGCCGAGGCGGCGGCTGCCGGGCAGCTCCTCAAGGCCAAGGGCGTGCTGCCGACCTATGCCTTCACCTCGCTCCAGACCCGCGCGATCAAGACGCTGCATCTGGCGCTGGAAGCGGCGGGGCGCTTGTGGATCCCCGAGACCAAGGACTGGCGGCTCAACGAGCGTCACTATGGCGGTCTGACCGGGCTCGACAAGGCCGAGACGGCCGCCAAGCATGGCGAGGATCAGGTCAAGATCTGGCGCCGCTCCTTCGACATTCCGCCGCCCGTGCTGGAGGCGGCGAGCGAATTCGATCTCGCCTCCGACCCGCGCTACGCCGGGATCGCGATTCCCTCGACGGAAAGCCTCAAGCTGACGATTGAACGCGTGCTGCCCTATTGGGACAGCACGATCCTGCCCGTGCTGGCGGCAGGCGAGACGGTGATCATCGCTGCACACGGCAATTCCCTCCGCGCGCTGGTGAAGCACCTGTCGGGCATTTCCGACGCGGACATCACCGACCTCGAGATTCCCACTGGCCAGCCGATCATCTATGAGTTCGAAGGCAGGGCGCCCACGGGCGAGCGCTACTATCTGAAGGACGCGTGATGGAAGCCACAGGGGGGAAGGTCGCAATCGTGATGGGGAGCCAGTCCGACTGGCCGACCATGAAGTGCGCCGCCGATGTGCTTGACGAGCTGGAAGTGCCCTATGAGGCGCGCATCACCTCGGCCCACCGCACACCCGACCGGATGGTGGCCTTCGCCAAGGGGGCCGAGGGTGAGGGGTTCAGCGTCATCATCGCAGGCGCCGGGGGCGCGGCGCATCTCCCCGGCATGATCGCCAGCATGACGCACCTGCCGGTGCTGGGCGTGCCGGTGCAATCGAAGGCGCTTTCGGGCATGGATAGCCTGCTCTCGATTGTGCAGATGCCGGGCGGCATCCCCGTCGGCACGCTGGCGATCGGCGAGGCGGGGGCGAAGAATGCGGGGCTGTTGGCCGCCGCGATCCTGGCGCTGGGCGACGAGGCCCTGTCCGAGCGCCTGCAGGATTGGCGCGCGGCAAAGAGCGCCGCGGTGGGCGAGGTGCCGGAGGGTTGAGCATGAAATCCGTTCGGGCTGAGCTTGTCGAAGCCCCGCCTTTTCTTCTAGCGCATGGTTGTATGAAGCAGGACAGCCCTTCGGAAGCGAAGCTGTTGCGCAGCAACACCAGCTCAGGGCGAACGGGGTAGGTAGTTTGGCGCTGAAGACTGGCTCCACCATCGGCATTCTGGGCGGCGGACAGCTGGGCCGGATGATGGCCGTCGCCGGGCTGCAATTGGGCTACCGCGTGGTCGGCTACGCACCGGCGGGCGACAATGTCGCGGCGGAGGCGTGCAGCGATTTCATCACCGCGGACTGGGACGATGCGGCGGCGCTCGCGCGCTTCACACAGGTCTGCGACGTGGTGACCTGGGAGTTCGAGAACGTCCCTGTCGCCACGGTCGCCGCCCTGCCACCCGCGTTGCTCGCCTGCCCGGTGCGCGCGCTCGAAGTTGCGCAGGACCGGCTCAATGAAAAGGCCTTCGCGGCCAGCCTTGGCGGCACCCCTGCACCCTATGCCAGGGTCGAAAGCGCGGCAGATCTCGTCGCCGCCATCACGGACATCGGCAAGCCCGGCATCCTCAAGACCGCGCGCGATGGCTATGACGGCAAGGGCCAGTGGCGGGTGCGTTCGGCGCTGGAAGCGGCAAGCGTGGCGTATCCGGGTGTCACCTGCATCTACGAAGGCTTCGTCATCTACGAGACCGAATTCTCGGTGATCCTCGTGCGCGGGCGCGACGGGACGGTGAAGTTCTGGGATTCGACTGCCAACCTGCACGAAGGCGGGATGCTCGCCCAGTCGATCCTGCCCGCTGGCGCGCTGGTCGAAGCGCAGGTGCCCGCCGCGCGCGAGCTGGCAGCGAAGGTCGCCGATGCACTCGGATATGTCGGGGTGCTGACGCTCGAATTCTTCGCCACCCGCGAAGGTCCGGTGTTCAACGAGATGGCCCCGCGCGTGCACAACTCGGGCCACTGGACCATCGAGGGCGCGGCCACGAGCCAGTTCGAGAACCACATCCGTGCGATCTGCGGGCTCCCGCTGGGGGGCACCAAGACCCGGTTTGGCAGCATCGAAATGCGCAACATCGTCGGCGAGGATGCCTTGCAGGCTCACCTGATCCTCGCCGAGCCGGGCGAGCCGCACCTGCACCTCTACGGCAAGCGTGAAGCGCGCGAGGGGCGCAAGATGGGCCATGTCACCCGCGTCGGGCATGCGCTTAAGTGAGCGGGGAAGTGAACCCTGAAATCGTACTGATCTACGCCCGTGCCGCCAATGGCGCGATCGGCAACGAAGGCGACCTGCCCTGGCGGCTGCCGGCTGACCTCAAGCGCTTCAAGGCGCTGACCATGGGCCAAAAAGGACTTGGGCTCCCGATGGTCATGGGGCGCAAGACCTTCGAGAGCCTGCCCGGCCTTCTCCCCGGCCGCCGCCACATTGTCCTCTCTCGCCGCGACAGCTTCACCGCCAAGGGCGTGGAGATGGCTGGATCGGTGCAGGAGGCGCTGGCGCTGGCGGCTCAGGGCAACGAGACGGGCGAGGTTGCGATCATCGGCGGGGCGGCGATTTATGACGTGTTCATGCCGCTGGCCCACCGGATCGAGCTGACCCAAATTCACGCCGACTACCCCGGCGATACCTTCATGGCCGAGCCGGGGCGCGACTGGGTGCTGACCGCGCGCGAGGATCACGCGGCGGCGGGGGAGCATCCGGCGTTCTCGTTCCTTAGCTTCCGGCGCGCGGGAGCCGCCTGATGCGCTGGCTCGATCACCGCGATCCCATGCCTGACGCCCTGCGCGGGGCGATCATCGCGCTTGGCAATTTCGACGGGTTCCACCGCGGCCACCAGGCGGTGGCGGGAGAGGCGATCCGTTGGGCGCAGGCCGAGGGGCGCCCCTCGATCATCGCCACCTTTGATCCGCACCCGGTGCGCTTCTTCAAGCCCGATGTGCCGCCCTTCCGGCTGACCACGCTCGAACAGCGGCAGGAATTGTATCTGGCAGCGGGCGCGACCGCGATGCTGGTGTTCCACTTCGACGCGGACCTTGCCGGGACCAGCGCGGAGGATTTCATCTGCGCCATCCTGATCGATCGCTTTGGCGCGCACGGGGTGGTGACGGGGGGCGATTTCACCTTCGGCAAGGGTGCCAAGGGGAATGTGGACCTGCTGTGCACTCTGGGCGGCGAACTGGGCCTGCAATCGCGGGTGGTCGACGCGGTGGTGGAGGGCGACGAAGTCGTCTCCTCCAGCCGCATCCGAACCGCCTTGCGAGAGGGCGATCCGCAGCTGGCGGCGCAATTGCTGACCCGCCCTTTCGCGATCCGCGGCATTGTCGAACACGGCGACAAGCGCGGGCGCACCATCGGCTATCCCACCGCCAACCTCGGCGTGGAGAATTACCTGCGCCCCAAATACGGCATCTACGCCGTAACGGGCCGCATTCTGGCGACCGGCGAGGTGCTGCACGGCGCTGCCAATATCGGCATCCGCCCGCAGTTCGAACCGCCCAAGGAGCTGCTGGAGCCGTTCTTCTTCGACTTCAGCGGCGACCTCTATGGACAGGAGATCGAAGTCGCCTTCCACCACTACCTGCGGGGCGAGGCGAAGTTCGATTCTCTCGAGGCACTGATTGAACAGATGGACAAGGATTGCGCCGAGGCGCGGCGGTTGCTTGGCTGAATTGGTTCGCACGGAGACCACGGAGGAAAGGAGACCGGGGAGAAGGTTACGCGGCGAAGCCGCGGGGTTTCTCGCAGACACGCGCAGGAAAGAAAGGGAAGACGCGGAGGGTTTTTGCCTGCCGGAGGCACCATCTTCATCGACGATGTCGCCCCGCGCCGCAGCGCTTGATGAGGAATGCGGCTGCGCCGCAGGCGAGACACCTCCGTGGTCTCCTTTCCTCCGTGGTCTCCGTGCGAACCCCTTCCTCCCAAGACAAATTGCGCAAAGCCCGCCCGCCCGCTAAGGCCCCGCGCACCATGAGCGACGACACCACAGCGCGAGATTACCGGGACACCGTCTTCCTACCGAAGACCGATTTCCCCATGAAGGCCGGCCTCCCCCAGAAGGAGCCGGGCATTGCCGAGCGCTGGGAGCAGATCGGCCTTTATGACGCGCTGCGCGAAGCCCGCCGGGGGCGCGAGAAATTCATCCTCCACGATGGCCCGCCTTATGCCAATGGCGATATCCACGTGGGCCATGCGCTGAACCACATCCTCAAGGACATGGTCTGCCGCGCCCAGAACCTGCTGGGCCGCGATGCGCCTTACGTGCCCGGCTGGGACTGCCACGGGCTCCCCATCGAATGGAAGGTCGAGGAAGCCTACCGCAAGGAGAAGAAGACCAAGCCCGTCCTCACCGGCGCAGGGCGCGACGAGGCGGCGGTCAAGGCCTTCCGCGACGAATGCCGCGCCTATGCGCAGACTTGGGTGGACAAGCAGCGCGGGCAGCTGAAGCGCCTCGGCATCATGGGCGATTGGGACCACCCCTACCTCACCATGCAGAAGGAGAGCGAGGCGGTGATCGTCGCCGAGCT
Source organism: Sphingomonadales bacterium (assembly GCA_004292705.1). Classification (GTDB taxonomy): domain Bacteria; phylum Pseudomonadota; class Alphaproteobacteria; order Sphingomonadales; family Sphingomonadaceae; genus Erythrobacter. The sequence continues at coordinate 8,314 of RDXA01000118.1, forward strand.
GCTGAAGCTGGCCGAGGCGGGGAACCTCTACCGCGGCTCGAAGCCGGTGATGTGGTCGCCGGTCGAACAGACCGCGCTCGCCGAGGCGGAGGTCGAATACGAGGACATCACCTCGACCCAGAGCGATGTGGCGTTCGAGATTGTTGAGTGTCCGAACGTCCCCGAACTGGTCGGCGCCCACGCGGTGATCTGGACGACGACGCCTTGGACGATCCCAGTGAACCAGGCTTTGGCTTATCGTGACGATGTCGATTATGTTATTCTTGAGGTTGATCTCGCAAGTGTCACAGGTGAAGCACAGCGCGGTATTTCTACTCATCGTGCCCTCGACGATAAGACAGTCTCCAATGTTGTTAACAAGCGGCTTTTAGTAGCTGAAGCCTTGGTTGAAGAATTTAGCCTCCGAACATTCCTTTCGAGCCGGGCAACAATGGAGCTGCAAGGAATAAAACAAGCCGCCGAAATTGATTTCAAGGTAACTTGGTCCGGCAAAGGCGCAGACCTCGTCGGCACCTTCGCCCGCCACCCGATGCACCACCTCGGCGGGTTCTACGCGGCCCCGCGTCCGCTGCTGCCCGGCGACTTCGTCACCACTGACAGCGGCACCGGCCTCGTCCACATGGCGCCCGATCATGGCGAGGACGACTTTGATCTGTGCAAAGCGAACGGCATCAACCCCGTCTTCGCGGTGATGGACGATGGGCGCTACCGCGACGACTGGCAGTGGCTGGGCGCGGCTGATGTGGATGCGGAGGGCAATGAGCGCCGCCGCGCGGTGATCAACAATGCCTTCAACGCTCCCGACGGCCCGATTTGTTCGGATTTGGACAAGGCTGGCGCACTGCTTTCGGCGGGGGAGTATCACCACTCCTACCCGCATTCGTGGCGCTCCAAGGCCAAGGTGATTTTTCGGTGTACCCCGCAGTGGTTCGTGCCGATGGATTCTCCCCTCCCCTTCAGGGGAGGGGCCGGGGGTGGGGACTCGCCGCAGGCGCTGAGCCAGACTGATAGCCCCCACCCCAACCCCTCCCCTGAAGGGGAAGGGCTTGATACGCTGCGCACCCGCGCCCTCGCCGAAATCGCCCGCGTGCAATTCATCCCCGAAAAGGGCCGCAACCGCATCGGCGCGATGGTGGAAGGGCGGCCCGACTGGGTGCTCAGCCGTCAACGTGCATGGGGCGTGCCGATCACGCTGTTCGTGCGCCCTGACGGCACCTATCTGCAAGACCCCGAGGTCAACGCCCGCATCGTCGCCGCCGTGAACGCGGAAGGCATGGACGTGTGGAACAGCGCGAACAAGGCGGGCTTCCTCGGCCCCGATCACAAGCCCGACGACTACGAGATGGTCACCGACATTCTCGACGTGTGGTTCGACAGCGGCTGCACCCATGCCTTCGTGCTGGAATCGGGGCGCTGGCCGGACCTGCAATGGCCCGCCAACCTCTATCTCGAAGGATCGGACCAGCACCGCGGCTGGTTCCAGTCCTCGCTGCTGGAAAGCTGCGTGACCCGCGGCCGCGCGCCTTACGATCAGGTTCTCACCCACGGCTTCACGATGGATGCCAAGGGCAAGAAGATGTCCAAGAGCCTCGGCAACACGGTCGATCCGCTCAAGGTGATGGAGACCTACGGCGCGGACATCATCCGGCTGTGGGCGCTTTCGGTCGACTTCACCGAGGATCACCGCATCGGCGATGAAATCCTGAAAGGCGTCGGCGACCAGTATCGCAAGCTGCGCAACACCTTCCGCTATCTGCTCGGCGCGCTCGATGGTTTCGTGGGCGATATGGGCGATGCGGGCGAGCTGCCGGAGCTGGAGGTCTATATCCTCGCGCTGCTGGCGGAGCTTGACGGCAAGCTGAAGGCGGCTTTCTCCAGCCCGGACATCTTCTGGTTCGACCGTTTCGGATGGTTCGGGGGCACCAGCAACGAACAGTTCTACCGCTACTTCCTTGACCGGATCGAGGTTGACGAAGG
>RDXA01000231.1 GCA_004292705.1 Sphingomonadales bacterium
GTAAACCTCGATCCGCTGCGGGGGCGAGTCGAGCTCCAGAAACTCGGCCAGCTCACGGTTGAGCCGCGCCTTGGTGCCGGTTTCCGCCAGCCGCCGTTCGAGCGCCTCGACCGCGTTCCTCTGCGCCTGCTCCATCAGCTTGCGCCGGTCACCGCGCTCGGGGATCGAGAGCCGCACCTTGCGCCCGGCGACTTCGGAGAGCGCGGCCTCGATCAGCTCGGCCTCGGGCAGTTCGCGGTCCACCAGAATGGTCGGCGGCGGCGGCACTTCCTCGTAGAATTGCAGCATCACGTCGGCGAGCACCTGCGCCTCGTCCACCTCGGCGGTGTGGCGCGGGAAGAGCGCGCGGTGGCCCCAGTTCTGCCCGCCGCGGATGAAGAAGGACTGGACGCTCATCTGGCCCTTGCTGGCCGCCAGCGCGAAGACGTCGGCATCGCCCAGCCCGGCGGCATTGATCGCCTGCGACCCTTGAATGAAGGTCGCCGCCCGCAGCCGGTCGCGCAGCATCGCCGCAGTCTCGAAATCGAGGTTCTGCGCGGCCTCGGCCATCTGGCGCTCAAGATCAGCCTGCACCGCGCCCGATTTGCCCGAGAGGAAATCCTTCGCCTGCCGCACCAGCGCGTCATAGCCCGCCTCGTCGATCCGCCCCACACAGGGGGCCGAGCACCGCTTGATCTGGTAGAGCAGGCAGGGCCGCTCACGGTTGTTGAAGAAGCTGTCGGTGCAGGAGCGCAGCAGGAACAGTTTCTGCAGCGCGTTCAATGTGTTGTTGACGCTCCCCGCGCTGGCGAAGGGACCGTAGTAATTGCCCTTGGCCCGCCGCGCGCCGCGGTGCTTCTGGATGCGCGGATAGGCGTGATCGGCGCGCAGCAGGATGAAGGGGAAGCTCTTGTCGTCGCGCAGCAGCACGTTGAAGGGCGGACGGAAACGCTTGATCAGCTGCGCTTCCAGGAGCAGCGCCTCGGCCTCGGAATTGGTGGTGATGATCTCCATGCTGCGGGTCTGGCTGACCATGCGCTGGAGCCGTCCGGAAAGCTGGGCAATCTGCGTGTAATTGGCCACCCGCGCCTTTAGACTGCGCGCCTTGCCGACATAGAGCACTTCGCCGCGCGCATCGAGCATCCGGTAGACGCCGGGGACGGGCTTGAGCACCTTCACCGTCTCGCGGATCGCCTGCACCCCGCCTTCGAGATCGGGCTGGGCACTCGACACGGTATAGGCGGCGCGCTCCTCGTTGAAGCGATCGCCGTTGCCGGGATGTTGCGGTGTGCCTGCGGGGGTTCGGGCCATGGAGGTCAGATAGGGACGAGAGGGGGCGATTGGCAATTCCCGCGCGCGCCCCTATCGGCAGCTTCGTGGATCACAGCGACGTCATCATCCTCGGCGCAGGCGCAGCCGGACTGTTTGCTGCCGGACAGGCCGGGCAGCGCGGGCTTAAGGTGGCGTTGCTGGAGAAGGCCGAGGCTCCAGGGAAAAAGATCCTGATTTCGGGCGGTGGGCGTTGCAACTTCACCAACCTCGGCGCAGG
>RDXA01000119.1 GCA_004292705.1 Sphingomonadales bacterium
AGAACCCGACCATCCTGACCGCGTCCTACGGGCTGCAATGGTGCGTTGCGGGCTGGCTGCTGACGCCGTTCCTCCAGCGCGCAGGCATGGAAACCGTGGTGCGGATGCGCCAGCGGGTGCAAGCCAACCTTACCACCACCTTCGCCTCGCATTACAAGGCCAAGGTGACGCTGGAGGGGATGCTGGAGAAGGACGCGATCTGCGATTACCGGCAGATGAAGACCGGCGAGAAGTATCTGGTCACGCCCTGGGGGTGAGGGGTCTTCTCACACCCTCCATCGTCGCCCCGGACTTGATCCGGGGCTTGGCTACTTCGGTTCCTCCGCCCGCGTCCAAGACAGCCAAGCCCCGTGTCAAGCACGGGGCGACGGGGAGAGCGGCATTGCCGTTTATCGTCATCCCGGCGAAAGCTGGGGAGGCGAAGGGGCGCATAGTCAATGGAACCTCAGCGTCCGCTGTCGGCAATCTGTTAGCGCCGCACGATTGACCGCAAGTGGGTGGAAACCTGAAGTCGAAGTTGATACGCAGTATGAATGTCTTACGGTGATCGATTGGCCGGGTTCGGGGCCTCGGTTGTGAATTGGGCGCGCAGCCCATTCCATGTCAGGGTTCCTGTGATTGTCACTTTCGCTCTGGTATCGATCGTGTTGATCAATCTCTTCAGCTTGTCGGACCTGCTCTTGGTCCCGCCTCTGGCAATTTATCTCGTCGCGGTAGTTGCTACGTTTTACGAGCTTGAGGAAAAGGGCCGCTCGGGTTGGTGGATTCTTCTGATGATGATGAAGATCGACATCGGTCCCCAGTGGCTAGGTCTCTCATTGGGGGCTGCGATCAATGTGTTGCCGGTATTCCTCGCAATGTCATCGGCCCGAAGGCTTGAAACGCAACCGTAGCTTGTTTCGTCCGCTTCGGGGTCGATTGCTGAACGGCAGTTTTTGGCCGAGAATACCGCAAAGCAGACCCTCACCCGTCAAACGCCGCCTGCACCGCCCCCGCGTCCGTAATGCCGTTCGCCACCAGCACCATCAGCAGCATTCGCGCCTTGGCCGGGCCGAGCGCGCGGGCAGCAACCAACCCTAGGGTATCATCATCCACCTCGACATTGCGGTCGACGATGCCTTCATCGACGCGGGCAGCGCGCACCACCGGCACGCCCGAGGCCGCGCAAGCGGCGAGGGCCTCCAGCACCACGCGCGGCGCATTGCCCTGCCCCATGCCGGCGAGCACGATCCCCCGCGCACCGATCCCCAGCAGCGCCTCGACCGGCTTGGCATCCATCCCTGCGCCTGCGGTGAGGATCGCCACGCGCGGGAGCTCAGTTGGAAAAGGATAGCGCGCGCCCTCGCCCAAGCGATGCGGCGGGGCGAACCAGTCGAGGCTCGACGGAGTGACGCGTGCCAGTGGCCCTCTCGGGAAAGTGCGGAAGGCGTCGATGGCAGAGGTCGCTGCCTTGCGTGCATCGCGCGCCGCCAGCACCGCATCGCCCATCACCAGCATCACCCCGCGCCCGCCCGCCGCCGGGTCACTCGCCACCTTCACCGCATTGGCGAAGTTGCGCATCCCGTCCGCCCCCACCGCATCCGCAGCCCGCATAGCGCCGACCAGCACGATGGGCTTGGTAGCGGGCAGGGTCAGATCGAGCAGAAAGCCGGTCTCCTCCGCCGTATCGGTGCCGTGGGTGACGATCACGCCGTCAACCGCCGGATCAGCCAGCGCGGCTGTGCAGGCCGCGTGGAGCGCCTGCCATTGCGGCCAGCCCATATCCTGCGACCCGATCCGCGCGATCTCCTGCGGCACCAGCTGCGCTGCAAGGCCGAGCGCGGCGAGATGATCGATCAACACCTCCAGCGCCAGACCCCCGGGCCGATAGGCCGACCCCGTCCCGGCTGCACCCGCGCCCGCAATCGTGCCGCCGGTGCCCAGAACAAGGATGCGGGGTGCTGTCATCCGCCCGCCCCTAGAGCCTGTCAGGCCGCAGCGGAAGCATCGAACTGCGCGAACACCGCCGCCAGCCCCGGCACATCGCCTTCGGCCCGCAAGGCGGCGAGCGCATCATCAATGGTGATATCCATTTGCGACACACCGCCCTCCTGTCCCGTCCCCTCCGCACCAAGCGAGCGGGCGAGCGTGAGCGCCGGGCGGTTTTCGGGCAGGATATTGACCGAGAGGTGCCTCAGCCCCTCGCGCTGGCAATCGAGCAGCAGCACCGCGGTGAGCAACCGCGCCAGCCCCCGCCCGTGATAATCATCCACCACCGCAACCGAGAATTCCGCCACCGCCGGATCATCCGCCTCGCGAAAGGCGTGCACCACGCCCAGCGCGGGCGTATCGGGCAGGTCACTGCGCAGCGCGCCCCAGGCGATGTGATCGTGGCCATCCACCGTGACCAGCGCCCTGATCACCTGCGGCGGCGCCTCGCGCATGCCGGAAAAGAACCGCAGATAGCGCGACTGGGGGGAGAGCTGCGCGATCCCGTCACGCAAGCGCTGCTCGTCATCCTTGCGCACCCGGCGGATGCACACCGGGGTGCCATCGTTGAGCAGCGTGGTGATCGTCATCGCGCGGGCCTCGGTGAACTGCATGTGTTCTAGCAGCTTGACCGCCCCGCCAACACAGCTAAACCGCGCTCCCGCACCGTAGGGCGGTTAGCTCAGTTGGTAGAGCATCTCGTTTACACCGAGAGGGTCAGCGGTTCGAGCCCGTTACCGCCTACGGTGCGCACTAACGCGCAGGCCATCAGACACGAGGATCAGGCGCCATGGATCTGCAACTCGAAGGCAAGACCGCGCTGGTTCTGGGTGCCAGCAAGGGACTTGGCCGCGCGATTGCAGGGGCGCTTGCGGATGAAGGCGCAGAGGTCATCACCGTTGCGCGCTCCGGCGGCGGGCTGGACGGTCAGCCCCACATCACCGCCGATCTCGACGATCCGGCCGCACCGCAAACCATTATCGCGGCGGTGCGGGACGGCGGTCGGTCGCCCGATATTCTCGTGCTCAATGCAGGCGGCCCGCCGACAGGCCTTGCAGCGACCACCACGCCGGACGATTTTGCCGCTGTGATGGACCGGATGTTCAACGCCCAGCTCGCCCTGGCCCAGGCGTTCCTGCCGGATATGCGCAGCCGCGGCTTCGGCCGCATCCTCGCCGTGGCATCGACCAGCCTTGTCACTCCGATACCGGGCCTTGTGCTCTCCAACGCGGTGCGCGCGATGCTGGCTTCGTGGTGCAAGACCCTCGCCGCCGAGGTTGCGGCAGACGGGGTGACGGTCAACCTGCTCCTTCCCGGCCAGATCGCCACCGACCGGCTGACAAGCCTCCACGGCGCGATGGCGGCGGGGAGCGGCATGACACATGACCAGATCACCGCGCGCGCGATCGCCGCGATCCCGGCGGGGCGACTTGGCCGGCCGGAGGAGTTCGGCGACATCGCCGCTTTCCTCGCCTCCCCGCGCGCGGGCTTCATGACCGGCAGCGCGATCAAGGTCGATGGCGGGCAGACGGTCACGCTCTGACCCGGCGCTTGCGCTGCGCCGCGCTGCGCCCTAGCGCAGGCCGATGCCCTCCCCCTTCATCGCGTTTCAGCATGTCGTCCCCCAACACGCCCTCTCGCGCCTTGCCGGGAGCATGGCCGCCAGCAAGACCCCGTGGCTGCGCGATGCGCTGATCCGGCGTTTTGCCGCCGCCTATGGCGTCAACATGGCCGAAGCCGCCCGCGGGATCGGCGAGTTCGCCAGCTTCAACGACTTCTTCACCCGCGAATTGCAACCCGGCGCGCGCCCGCTGGCCGACAGCGCCGAGCACATCCTCTCCCCCGCCGATGGCGCGGTCAGCCAGCTTGGCCCCGTCACCGCCGGGCGGATCGTGCAGGCCAAGGGGCGCGATTACAGCGTGGCCGAGCTGCTCGGCTGCGGGGCGGCAGAGGCCGCGCGCTTCGAAGGCGGGCGTTTCATGACGATCTACCTCAGCCCCAAGGACTACCACCGCGTCCACATGCCCGCCGCCGGAACGCTGGCACACACCCGCTACATCCCGGGCGACCTGTTCTCGGTCAACACCGCCACCGCTGAGGGGGTTGATCGGCTGTTCGCCCGCAACGAACGCCTGTCGTGCCGCTTCGTCGGGCCGGACGGGCACTTTGCCAGCGTGATGGTGGGCGCGATGATCGTCGCGGGGATCGACACGGTCTGGCCCAACCGCTTCCGCACCCACGCCCGCACGCCGGTGGACGAGGACTTTACCGGCGCAGGCCGCGCCTTTGCGGCAGGCGACGAGATGGGGCGCTTCTACCTCGGATCGACCGTGGTGCTGGTGTTCGAGCCGGGGCGGGTCGAATGGCTGGACAGCCTCCAGCCCGGCAGCCCCCTGCGGATGGGCGAGGCGATTGGGCGGCGGCTGGCCTAGGCTAGACCTCGGTCAGTTCGCGGACCTGCTCCACTTCCTCAGGCGGGCTCATGGGCGGTTCGATCTTGCGGAACCGGTAGGACTCAAAGCCCTTCATCGGCGGCGGCAACTGCACTTCGGCCAGCGCAACCAAGGGAGTGGTTTTGAAGACCAAGGTGGTCTCACCCGTCAGCCGATTGCGCTGGTTGGTGCTGTAGCTGAGGTCGGCGACGGTATAGACCCGGCCTTCCCGCAGCAGGTGATGAACCGGCACAATCGGCCCGATCCGGCCCTTCTTCGGCCCCGCATCCACGCACACCACCTTGTCGCCGATATCAAACATCGAAACAGCCCTCTCTGCGGAGGGAATTATCTGATTCGGCGTAAACAAAAGACTACTGCGAAGCGGCCAGCCCCTCGCGCACCAGCGTCGCCGCCTCAGGCGTGCCCCAGTCATAGCCGCCTGCCACCCGCAACACCTCCTTGCCGGTGGCGTCGAACAGGATTGTCAGCGGCAGCGCGCCCTCAGGCGTGAACTGGGCTGACAGCGCTGTCTCGGGATCAAGCCAGGGTTCAAGCCGCGCGAAGCCGCCTTTTGCGAAAAACGGTGTCACAACTTCGGCCCCGCGCACATCCTGGCTTACGGTGATGACCTTGACCTCGCCCTCTAGCGTCCCCGCCAGGGCATCAAGCTGCGGCATTTCCTTGACGCAGGGCGCGCACCAGGTCGCCCACAGGTTGAGGAGCACAGGCGTATCCTGCGCGCCGAGATCGAGCGTCTTGCCGGCCGGGTCGGTGACTGTGATCGCCGGAAGCGCGGTGCCGGCAAAACTGCGCACCACTTCGCCCGTCGCCGACTTGGGCGCGCCGACAGCCTCGCCTGGTTGCGCTGGCGCGTCCGCCGCCCTATCGCAGCCCCCCAGCAGCAGGAGCGATGCGAACAGGATGAGCAGCGAGCGGGACATGACAGGCTCCGGAGCAGGTGCGACCAATGCCATGTGGGGCGGGCGCTTCGCCGATGGCCCTAGCGCGATCATGCGCGAAATCAACGCCTCGATCCCGTTCGACAAGGCGCTGTGGCAGCAAGACATCGCGGCCAGCAAGGCGCACGTCGCGATGCTCGGGGCGCAAGGCATCATCGCCGCTGATGACGCGCGGGTGATCGCGGACGGCCTCGATGCCGTCGCCGCCGAATACGAACGCAATGGCGTGCCGGAGGATTGGGACCGCGAGGACATCCACATGACCACCGAGGCCCGGCTCGCCGAGCTGATCGGCCCGGTCGCCGGACGTTTGCACACCGCGCGCAGCCGCAATGATCAGGTCGCGACCGATTTCCGCCTGTGGGTGCGCGATGCCTTTGCCCAGATGGACGAAGGGCTCGCCGCGCTCCAGCGCGCGCTTGTCAGCCGCGCGGGCGAGCACGCCGCCAGCATCATGCCCGGCTTCACCCATTTGCAGACCGCGCAGCCCGTGACCCTCGGCCACCACCTGCTGGCCTATTACGAGATGTTCCGCCGGGATCGTGCCCGCATCACCGACGCGCGCGCACGCATGAATGAATGTCCGCTCGGCTCGGCGGCGCTGGCGGGCACGGGCTTTCCCGTCGACCGCCAAGCGACCGCCGCCGCGCTCGGTTTCGACCGCCCCACCGCCAACTCGCTCGACGCCGTGTCCGACCGCGACTTCGCGCTCGATTTCCTGTGGTGTTGTTCGTCCACCGCGCTGCACCTCTCGCGGCTTGCCGAGGAACTGATCCTCTGGGCGAGCCAGCCCTTCGGCTTCATCCGCCTGCCCGACAGCCTCTCGACCGGCTCGTCGATCATGCCGCAGAAGAAGAACCCCGACGCCGCCGAACTGGTGCGCGGCCATTCGGGCCGGGTGATCGGCGCGCTGACCAGCCTGATGATCACCATGAAAGGCCTGCCGCTGGCCTATTCGAAGGACATGCAGGACGACAAGCCGCCGGTGTTCGAGGCCGCCAGCCTGATGGCCCTCAGCATCGCCGCGATGACGGGGATGATTGAAGGCGCGACCTTCAACACCGCCCGGATGCGCGCGGCGGCGGAACTCGGCTATGCTACCGCGACCGATCTTGCCGACTGGCTGGTCCGGGTGCGCGGCATTCCGTTCCGCGAGGCGCATCACATCACCGGCGCTGCGGTGAAGCTGGCGGAATCGCATGGGATCGCGCTTGATGCGCTGCCGCTCGCCGATCTTCAGGCGATTGATGCGCGGATCGATGAAAGCGTCTATGCCGCACTTTCGGTCGATGCCTCGGTTTCGGCGCGCGCGTCTTATGGCGGAACCGCGCCCGATCAGGTCCGTTTGCAGGTTAGCCGGGCACGGGCGGTGCTGGGGATGGAGGAATGATGCGGATCATCGTTGCAACGGGATTGGCCGCACTCGTCTCGGCCTGCGGCACCGCTGCCCCCCTTGCTCCGCCCGACGGCGCAAGCCTGCCAACCGCGCCCTATGGTGCTGCCGAAAAGCCTGCGTCTGACGAGCTGCTCCGCCGCGACGCGCTCGCCGCGCCCGAACGCAGCGTCGAGCTGCGCCGCCGCTCGGAAGAACGCCAGGACGATCCCTTCGATCTTCCGCCGGAATAGAAACGACACCTGCATGGACCATTTCATCGACA
>RDXA01000039.1 GCA_004292705.1 Sphingomonadales bacterium
TCGATTCATAAGGCTGGAGCGCCGGGTTACCCCCGCCGAGGTTGAAGCACACCACCGTTGGCGGAGTGAAAGCGATCAACCGGTCTGGACGCTGGTCGTTATTGGTATCGACGCAGCTCTGCCCGTTGAAGCCGATGTTCTGGTTCGCCGTCATCTGGTCGAGCCGCGGGCGCGTGATGGTCTTGGCCGCCGCGATGCGGATGAAGGTATCTTCCGCAACCTCGAAAGCGAGGTTCATGCTCGGCAGCCAGTTGTCGTAGCTAGCGCTGACGGAGTTGATCCCGCCCGCAATCGTGCCGGTCGATCCCTGTTCGGTATCGGCATAACGCAGACCGATGTTGCCGCGCACGGGCACCGAACCGAGATTGCCGTCGATATTGGCTTGGATGTAGAAGTTGTGAACCTTCTCTTCGACCACCCACTGGGTATCGAAGTTCGCCTTTTCAACCAGATAGGTGCCATCCGTCAGGAAGGACGACGGGTCATAGGCAAGAATGTTGTTGCCGAGGCTCTTGGTGTCGGTTGTACCGACAATCGCGTTTGCCGGCACGCGCAGCCCATTGCCGAAGGCCGGTGTGGGACGCAGGAAGCTCTCGTTGGAGTCAAAGTTCTTCTGACGATCCGTGTAGAGCCAGCCGACAGTGATGCGGTCGATGAACCCGCCATCGAACTCCCAATAGGTCTCGGCGCGCAGCTGGTGCAGTTCGTCCTCGATGATCGGCTGCTTGATGAAGCCGACCTGGCCCCAGCCGCCCGGATCGGTGAGCAGGACATTGGCCGGGTTGGTGTAATCGATCTGGCTGGCGATGGTGTACTGGCCATCATCCGGGAAGGTGAAGGTCAGGCGATCCTGCGCGCCCGAGCGGTTGCGCCCGGTGCCCGCATAGCTTTCATAATCGATGTCATTGCGGTCGAGCGTCGAATAGCCATAGTCGACGACGAAACCGAGGTTGTCGCTCGCCTTCCACTCCATGTTGCCGCCAATCGCGAAGATTTCGGATTCGGCACCCTCGGTGTCGGTGCGAAGGATTGGCACCACTGCACTATAGGTGGCGCTATCGGCAAAGGGGCCGGCACCGGTGGCACCGCCAAAGGTAGCACCGCTCCACGATGCGATCGGGGTTTCGGTGCCGCGGAAGATGCCTGAGTCGGTGGTATCGGTGTAGAAGCCGTCGAGCGTCAGTGAAAAGTTGTCGGTCGGTTCGAACTGCAAGCTTCCGGCCACCGACTTGCGCTCGAAGCTCCGGCTGACCACGCCCTGACGCGGGTTGTCGGCGGGGTAAATCACCCCGGCGGCGGTGCGGGCGGTCTGGAACTGGTTGGTCTTGAGTTCGCGCGAGATGAACTGGGTCGGGATCGACTGGACGGTGACCCCCAACGACCAGCCGATCGTGCCGTCGGCATTCTGGTCGATGTAGCTGCCGAAGAAGCGATACCCGTCCGCTGCGACATCAGGATTGAGCGACCCGCTGTCGTTGATGGTGTAGGTGCCGGATACGGTGATCTGGCGCTTGCTC
>RDXA01000120.1 GCA_004292705.1 Sphingomonadales bacterium
GGCGAATCGACCGTGATCTTGCCCATCGTCTGGGCCAGCCGGTTCCGCTGCCGCGCACCGAGCAGGCACTTGGCGAGAATATCGGCATCGACCTGACGTTCATTGCCGCTGCCGGTCAGCAGGACTTCGCAGTGTTCCTCGAAATTCATCAGCCAATACGGCATCTGCAGGTTCGACACGTCGAGGATCTGCCCCGTCGTGCGGAAGGCGGCGGAATATTCGCCGTGCGGGTCGATCATCACGATGTGACCCTTGGGCGCGGCCTCGCAGATGCGGTGCAGGATCAGCGCGGCGCTGGTCGACTTCCCGGTGCCGGTCGAGCCGAGCAGGGCGAAGTGCTTGCCCAGCATCGCATCGATATAGAGGCCAGCGCGGATATCCTTGGTCGGGAACACCTTGCCGATGGTGATACTTGCGCGCCCGTCGCTGGCATAGATCTGTTCAAGATCGCGGGTGGTGGAGGGATAGATCATCGCTCCGGGGATCGGATACCGGGTAACACCGCGCTTGAAGCCGTGGATGCGGCCCGTCAGCTTTTCCTCGCTGCCCTCACCGAGGAAGTCGATATGGGCGATAATCCCGCCGTCGGTGCGACGGTCCTTGCGCTGGTCACGCACGTTGGCAAGGAGCCAGGCATCGCCGACGCGGATCTTTACCTGGCTGCCGACCTGTCCGGCCATGGCGATCGAAGGATCAGCATCCGCCAGGCATTCGTTGATGCGTTGCAGGTCGAGCGCAATCTGCGAGCCAGAACCGGAAATTTCGAGCACCACGCCAATCGGCAGACGTGCATTGTCATGGGTGCTGAGCGCACTGGTGCCAGCCCCGTCCTCTGCACCCACCGGGCCAGGCCCGGTAAAGCGCTCGAAATCCTGCCTGGCGTGTTCGGTCATCTGCGCTTTCCCTGACGCGGCTCTGTGCGATGCAGGGGGGATAGGGCGAACGGGGTTAAGATCGGGTCAACGCAGTTTTGACCGGAGGGGGATCAGGCGCGGGCGAACAGGCGTCCGGCAAGCCAGCCCATCCCGAGCGACAGTGCTATCGCGCCGAGACCATAGACAAATGACCAACGCTGCGCGGCGGTGACGACCTGGCCTTCAAGCCCGGCCTTCACCACCTCGATCCGTGCCGTGGCGCTCGCCAGCACACGGCCGCGCGCGATGGCGAACGTCTCGGCGGTGTAGCGCCCGGTGGTGACGTTGGAAGGCAGATCGATGCGCGCTTGGTAGAGCACCTTTTCGGCAATGCTCACCCCGCCCGGGTTCTCCTGATAAAGCCCCTGCCGCCGCCGCAGCTCGACCAGCCCTTGCGCGAAGCGGGCCTGCTCCTCGGGGTCGATCTGGCCGGAAGGCGAGAGCTGGATGAAGTCCGTGCCCAGCTCGAAGATCGCGGCGGTGCGTTCGTCGACGATATCACTCACAGGCCGCGAGGAGGCGACCGCGAAGAACGAGGGGGCGGAACGGAAATCGCTCGATCCGGCGTTGGCCCAAATCCCGGCAATACGCTCCTTCTCGCGGATGCGAACCGGCTCGGTCGGGCCCTTGAGCACGACGACGATGTCATAATCGCCCGCGCGTCCCGCTCCGTCCGGATCGATCACCGCGCCGTACAGCAGCAGGCGTGCGCCGGTGAAGCCTTGCCGCACTTCGATCAATGACTGGCTGACGGCCGGCACCAGCACCGGCTCGCGCTGGGCGGTAAGCGCAGCCCAGGCGAGCAGCAGGCAGACAAGCCGCCCCGCGCGCTTCACGCGGAAAGGCTCACAATGGCACCACGGTGTAAATCTCGTCCGGCTGCACCCCGAGGCCATAGAGCATGCGCAATGCGATCAGCAGCACCAGAGCAGCCAGCGCCAGCCGCAAATATTCGGGCCGCGCCTTCAGCGCGATCTGCGTCCCGAACTGCGCGCCCAGCACCGATCCGAGCAGCAACAGCGCGGCCAGCACCAGATCGACCGCCTTGGTCGTCAAGGCGTGGGTCATGGTGGTGACCATCGTCACGAACAGGATCTGGAACAGCGAAGTGCCCACCACCACATTGCCGCTCATCCCGAGGATGTAGAGCATCGCGGGCACCAGCAGGAACCCGCCGCCCACCCCCATCAGCATGGTCAGTATCCCGACCAGCATCCCGAGGATCGCCGGGGCGAGCGGAGAGATATAGAGGCCCGAGGCGTAGAACCGCCAGCGATAGGGCAGGCTGGCGACCAGCGGGTGGTGGCGGCGCTTTCTCACCTGCGGCCCGCTCTTGCCGAACAGCCCGGGGCGCAGCGTCTCCACCGCCTCGCGCATCATCAGCGTCCCGATCGAGCCAAGCATCACCACGTAAAGAATGCTGATCACGACATCGATCTGCCCCAGCGATTGCAACGCGCTGAACAGCGCCGCACCGATCAGCGAACCGACAATCCCGCCGCCCACCATCACCGCACCCATGCGGTAATCCACACCCTTGCGGCGCGAATGGGCAAGCACGCCCGATACGCTCGCGCCCGTAACCTGCGTCGCCGCCGAGGCGGCAGCGACCGTGGGCGGGATGCCGTAGAAGATCAGCAGCGGCGTCGTCAGAAACCCGCCGCCGACCCCGAACAGACCGGACAGGATCCCCGTCAGCCCGCCCAGCAAGACGATGAACAGGCCGTTGACCGAGAGATTCGCGATGGGCAGGTAAACGTCCATGCCGACAGGACTAGCCGAGCCGGTGCGGGGATAAAAGCCGCGCCCGCAAGGCATCCACGTTCTTGCAGTCAGCCGTTTGTTCGGGCGCAGAAGATCCGACCGGCGCTCAGAACCCCGCCGAGAGTGTCGCGGCCACACCCGAGCCCGGCGCAGCATCGCCCGCCACCCGCGCGCGCCAGTCAATCGTCAGGCGCGCCGGCACCTCGCCCAGCCGCAGGTCGAGCCGCACGGTCGGCCCCATGTCGAGCCGCTGCGCATCGCGCTGCGCCCCGCCCCACGCGGCGGCACCGAGGCTGAGATGCAATCGCTCGCCACTCAGGCGGGCGACCTGCGGCACGGCGCGGGTGATGCTCGCCTGCCCGTCAGCGAAGCCCGTCGCGCCAACCCCGCCAACCCAGCCCGCCTGCCCATAGGCCTCAAACTGCGCACCATAAGGCAGGCGCACGGGCGGTAGCTCGCTCACCACGAAGGCTGCCGGGCGCACGGCATTGCGGAAGGGCGTATCGGTGAAGCGCACTTCGCCCGCAAGGCGCAGCGGCACGCGCGGAAGAGGCCGAAGCGATGCGCCGAGCGCCAGCTCGCTCTCCCCGCGCCGGACCAGCGCGCGGTAGGCGCGGCCATAGAGCCGGGGATCGACCGCTGCACCAGGCGCGAGGCGATATTGCAGCACAGCCCCCGCCTGGCTCGCGCCATAGATCGGCACGCGCCCTTGCGACACGGGAGCAGAATCCGAGCCCTGACGCCAAAATGCCCAGGCATCCAGCGACCATCGCCCCGGAGGGATGACAGCAGGCACCGGAGCCGGGGTCGGCAGGAAGGGCGCTGGCGCTGACGCCAGGGCTTGCACTGGTTGGCCCCCGCTCCCTGCAGGTAGCGGTGGGAGAGCAAGCGGCGGCGCAGGCGAGGTGTGCAATTGCGGGCGTGCTTGGAGGAGAATCGATTGCGGCCTCCGCCCGGTGCCAGCGCCTCTGCCGGGCGCGCCGGTGTTTCCGATCGCAGGCAACCACGGCGGCGCGGACAACGCCGGCTGCCCCTGCGCCACCAATGCCGCCGCAGCGGGTGCCGATATCGGCGGCATTGTTACCCGTGGCAGCCCGAACGCGCGGACTTCGGGGGCAAAGGGGTTTTCCCACCAGATCACCCGCCCCGCACCCCAGCCCGCCAGCAACAGCACCAGCATGATCAGCGGGCCGCCGCGAGCCGGCAGGTGACGGGCGGGCGATGTCATGCGCGAACCAGCATGGCCAGCCCGGGCTCGGCAGGATGTGCGTCATGCTCGGTCTTGTCCCACGCCGCCGCGCCGCCACCGAGTGTGCGGACATAGGCAAAGACGGCCCGCCGCCCGGCGATAATCGTGACAACATTGGCAAGCGGCAGGCGGAGCACCCCGAACAGTGCCGCGACCAGGCCATATTCGCGCGCGGAGAAGGCAAAGCGCATGGCGATCCGCCACACGAAGGCCAACCCGTTGGCGATCAGCACCCCCGCAAGCAGCGGCGTGATTGGTGGCGGCTCGGCAAATCCTGCCAGCACCAAAAGTCCCATGACGCCGGTCAGCAGCACCAACGCATAGCCCACCAGCAGCACCAGCGCGGTCAGCGGCCCGCGCCGGTCCCGGGCGCGCATCCAGAACTCGCTCATGCCGCCGGCCCAGCCGACCCTGTCCCATCCCAGCAAGGCGATGCCCAGCACCCAGCGGCTCTTCTGGCGCACCACCGTGTCAAAGCTGTGCGGAAAGAAGGCGCGGGTGGCGATCAGCCGTCCGTCCTCGCCGCGCGCCCGGACAAACCGGCAGCGCCCGCCCGCTCCGGCGATTGCCAGACCAAGCTCGTAATCCTCGGTGAGCGAGTCGCTGGCGAAGGGCAAGCCATCGCCCTCGCGCGCGACCAACCAGTCGAGTGCCCGGCGCGACGTGGCGCAACCCACACCGGCCGAGGGAAGTGCAGCCCCCAGAGCATCGCGCACCACCAGCGCCTTGCCATGCGCCTCGGCAAATTCCTCGCAATAATGGCTGCCGATCTGCCGCGCGAGCCAGCCGCGCTGGTGCGGCACGAGCGGTTCGACCGGCAGTTGCACGAAGTCCGCGCCGGCCGCGATCGTCTCGTCGAGCAGCCCCAAAGCAGCCGCATCGACCATGTCTTCGGCATCATGGAACACGATGGCCGCAAAGCGCTCCCCGCCGCGTGCCTCGTCGAGCGACAAGGCAGCATAGAGGCGGTTGAGGCAATCGGCCTTGGTCGTCGGCCCGTCGTGGCCATGAACGACCAGCCGCAGGCGCGGATCGCCGCGCGCAGCGGCAATCGCTGCGTCGAGTGTCGCCGGATCGTTGCGGTAGCAGCCGATGAAAAGGCGCAGGCCCGGCTGATGCCAGGTTTCGAGCAGGTGGCGGATGGTTTGCCCGATGACAGCGGATTCCTGCCAGGCCGGAATCAGCACCGCAACAGGGCCGGAGAGCGGACGGCGGCGGAGCGCGGTGCGGCTGCGCTGCGCGGTCGCGGCGCGGCCTGTCGCCCTGAGCCAGAGATATGCCGCATCGACCGCCAGATCGTCGAGCGCCCCGATCAGAAAGAATACCCCGGCAAAAAGCAGGAGTTCATGCTGCAGCAGGGCAAACCCCTGCCACAGGCCCAGCGCTGTTATGGACAAGGCGACCCCCTCCCCCAAGTAAGGGGTCAAACTATCCCGACAGCGCCTTTAATGCAACCTTTCTGATTGATTTAATGACTTAAATTGAAGCACTCACCGGCAGGTCGCCTGCCTGTCAGCTACCAGCTTCCGACATTGGGCATGCTCGCCCATGGCTCCGCCGGTTCGAGATAGCCGTCCTGGAGCAACTCGACCGAAATCCCGTCAGGCGACTTCACAAAGGCCATGTGGCCATCGCGCGGGGGACGGTGGATGATATGCCCGGCATTGGCGAGCCGCTGGCAGGTCTCGTAGATGTTCTCGACGCGGTAGGCGAGATGCCCGAAATTGCGCCCGCCGGAATAGTCCTCAGCCGCGCTCCCGTCCGCCGGTGGCCAGTTATAGGTGAGCTCGACCTCGGCCACGCCTTCCTGCCCCGGCGCGGCGAGGAAGATCAGGGTGAACCGCCCCGCCTCGACATCAAATCGGCGCACTTCTTCGAGCCCGATCAGCTTGAAAAAGTCGACCGTCGCATCCGGATCGGTCACACGGATCATCGAGTGGAGATATTTGACCATGGCAGCTTCCATTCAAAAACGGTTCATCGACGATGATGCACAACTCATCGCACCAATACAAACAGGGGAAACATGCGATGAGCGGCGATGATGTGCAACCGGCGAATGAGCTGCGCAGTGTTCTGCGGGAGCCTGCCAATCTGCGCTGGTTCGGCGCGGCGGGGATTCTCTCTCTTGGCATGATCGCGGGCGGATACCTGCTCGGCGACGGGTTGCTGCGCGCCAAGGACGCCGAGCGCGCGGTGACTGTGCGCGGGCTGGCCGAGCGAGATGTCACCGCCGATCTGGCGACCTGGACGATTTCCTATTCCGCCAGCTCCACCAGCCTCGGCGAGGCGCAGAACAAGGTGCGCGGTGACACGCAGGCGATCGAAGCCTTCTTCAAGGAACTGGGCTTTCCCGCCGACGCGCTCCAGCCCACCGGCGCCAACGTGACGAGCTTCACCAGCGAGGGCGTGACCACCTATACCGTTCGGCAACGGCTGGCGCTGCGCACCACGAATATCGCCCTCGCGCAGAAGGCGGTGGCGCGGCAGTTCGATCTGGTCGGGCGCGGGGTGTTCATCGAGGAAGGCTCAGGGATGGCCTACACCTTTACCAAGCTGAACGACATCAAGCCTGAAATGGTGGCCGCCGCCACCAAGGACGCACGCGCGGCGGCCCAGCAGTTCGCCGAAGATTCGAGCTCCTCCGTCGGCAAGATCAAGGATGCCACGCAAGGCTATTTCGAGATCGAGGCGCGCGATGGCGAGGCCGGTGGATGGGGCATGGCAGATAGCCCCTACAAGAAGGTGAGGGTCGTCACGACCGTCAGCTTCACGCTGGACTAGACCGCAGCGCGAACCGGGCATGATGCCCGCACAGCGAAGGTTTTCGGCACCGGCGCCCCCGCGCTGTGCGGGCTGTGTTGCCTGCCCGCGTCGCGCAGAGTATGTGCCCACTGCCCGGCCCCAAACGCGCGACCATGCCCGGTCGCACGCACGCATTGCCAAGGTCGCACAACCGGATCACCTGACTGATCATGTTTCAGAAATTGCGTGACCTTTTCAATCCATTGCCCCCGGAGCGGCGTCCCGTCGTTC
>RDXA01000040.1 GCA_004292705.1 Sphingomonadales bacterium
CTGGCCGCAACGCCGCCTGTCCTTACGTCCGTCCGCCCGCAACGCATCGCCCCGCAGCCAACATCCGACCGTGCCCATGCGCCGATACCTGCGCGGGCGGCATGGCCGCCCGCCGCGGGCACGAGGTCGTCCACCGAAGACGGGACCGAGATCGAGGCCGTCCAGCCGACCGCGCCGCTGCTGACGCTTCCGCCCGCTGCGGACAGTGCACCACCCTCCGCGCAGCCTGTCGCTCCACTCGCCGCTGCGCCCGCCGCACCTTTGCCCACGCCCGGGCCTGAGCGGATCGAGGCCGCGCGCGCGCCTGCGCCGCAGCAGGAGTCCGCCATCGCCCAGATTGGAGACCTGCGCGAGGCGCTTCGTTCTGCCCGGCCCGATATCACCTTGCGCCATGCAGAGTTCGGGATGGTGTCGGTGCGGATCGAAGCGGCCACCCCCGATCAGTGGCGCGCGGTTTTGGCGAGCCGCGATCCGGGCTTCGTCCCGGCGATCCAGATGGCCCTTGCGGAGCGCGCCCTTGCGCCTTCGGCCGATGCCGCTGCCAGCTTCTTGGGCCAGAGCGGCGCGGGTCAGCAGGGGGCAGACAGCCACCGCTACGGGGCTTCCCCTAATGGGGGACAAGGAGGCCTTTCACCATATCTGGGCCAATCCGGTGGGCGAGACGGCGAGGCCGCCCCGGATCGCCGCCCCTCGACCGCCGTTGCGCTCGCGGCGCGCGAAGGGGAGCGGGACAAGGGCAAGGGCCGCGCCGCCGCGACTTCGGGCGGGCTGTTCGCCTGATGCCGGGCGTGAACGTGAACACAGGGAGCTGACAGGGCATGGCCAAGGGCAAGGACAAGTCCGCAAACAATGGCGAGGGCGGCAGCCACTCCGGCAAGAGCGGCGTGATCAAGATCGCCATCGGCGCGGTGCTGCTGTTCGGCCTCGGCGCGGGCGGGGCCTATGGTGCCTTCGCCATGGGCCTGCTGGGCGAGACCGGCGCGCATGCGCCCGATCAACCCGAACTGGTGCTGAAGGGGGAAGAAGACCCCTACGCCCTCCCCGGCGCGGAGACAGATAAGGACGCCGCCGCGCCGGTTTATGGCGAGGGCGGCAGCAAGTATCGCACCGCCTATTACAGCTTCGCCGACAGCTTCACCTCCAACCTCGCGGACTCGCCGGGGCTGGTGCAGGTCGAACTGGCGGTTTCCACCCGCCGCGACGGGCGGGTGCTGCAATGGGTCAAGACCCACGAGTTGGCGATCCGCTCTGCGATCCTCGCCCAGCTGGCCGCGACCACCGAGGCCGAGGTCTACGACGTCAAGGGCAAGCAGCGTCTTGCCGTGCGATTGACCAAGGCGGTCAACGCGGTGCTGGAGGAGAACGAAGGCTTCGGCGGGATCGACGCTGTCCACTTCCGCGGGTTCCTTGTCCAATGAGGATGGACCATGCCTTCCCCCCTGCGCGGGCGGCGGCTGTGCATTGCGCCGAGCTGAACGGCCATTCGCTTGGGCGCGGGCCCCGGCCAGAGGAACGC
>RDXA01000121.1 GCA_004292705.1 Sphingomonadales bacterium
CCGAAGGTAATCGCGGCGTCCGCATGGGGGAGCAGAAAGCCCGCTTCCTCGCTATCGAGGTTGATAACCGCAGTGCCCGACGTTCCGACAAAATTGCCGAACAGGACCCGCAATTCCTCGATGCTTTTGTGATCGAGGCTGACATTGAGGAGCACGCCCACGGTCGGCCGGTAGAGCGCGATTGAGCCGTCGCTTTCGTCGACCTCGCTGACGAACACCCCGGCAGAACCGATCCGTGCGGAGGCATAGGGGTTGGCCGGCGAGACGAAGTTCTTCATCACCGCGCCGTTCATCACCGTGGGATCGTGGCCCGCTTCGGCGAGGATCCAGGCGATCATGCCGGTGACCGTCGACTTGCCCGAAGTGCCGCCCACCGCGACCGAGAAATCGGCAGCGTTGAACAATTGCGAGAGCAGCTCGGCGCGGCTCAGCCGCTCGCAGCCCAGTTCATGCGCGCGGGCGACTTCGGGCACGGTGTCCTCGATCGCGGCCGAGGCGACCAGCACCTGTTCGGGCAAGGTTACTCCGCTGCCGTCCTGCGGAAACAGAGAAAAGCCATTGGCTTCCATCCAGGCGAACTTGTCGGGGGTGCGGCCCTGGTCGCGGCTACGGTCGGAACCGGCGACCGGGTGGCCGCACCCTTGCGCGATCTGCGCAAGCGGCAGCATCCCGGACCCGCCGATGCCGCAGAAGAACAGAGGCCGCCCGGAGAGCGAGCCCGTGGTGACCCCTTTATCCATATGCGGATGGGTTATTGGCTTGCGCGCCCCCTGACAAGCGCCATAGGCTGGATGGAATGACGAATATCGCTATCTGCGCACCGGCAACGCCGATCACCCGCGAGCAGCAGGTTGCGCTCGAAGAACTGGTCGCTGCCGAGTTTCCGGCGCACCGCGTCACTTTCCACGAGCAATGCTTCGACCGGCAGGGCCATTTTGCGGGGGACGATCTCAGACGGCTCACCGCGCTGCTCGAATGCGCCAATGATCCGGCGTTCGATGTCGTGTGGTTCGCCAAGGGCGGCTACGGATCGAACCGCATCGCCGAAGCGGCGGTGGCACAGATGAACCAGGCCGCGCGGACCAAGACCTTTATCGGCTTTTCGGATGCCGGTTACCTGCTCGCCGCGCTTTACCGGGCGGGCATCGGTCAGAGCGTTCACGGTCACATGCCGGTGAGTTCACGTTCGGAAGGCGGACGCGAGGCGATCCGGCGGGTGCTGCGGTGGCTGGAGGGTGATACCAGCGGGCTTGAACCGAGCCTGGACGGCACCACGCCCGCCGCCGCCTTCAACCTCATCACCCTGGCGATGATCGCCGGCACGCCGATGATGCCCGATCTGACCGGTCATGTGCTGATGGTGGAGGAAGTGGCCGAGCATCTCTATTCGGTCGACCGGCTGTTCTTTCACCTCGCCAATACGCTTCCGCGGCTCGCCGGTCTCAGGCTTGGCGCAGTCACCGATGTGCCGGAAAACTACGTCGAATTCGGCCAGAGCGAGGAAGAGATCGCGCAATACTGGTGCGCGCGGGCGGGCATTCCCTACCTCGGCCGTGCGCTGATCGGGCATTATTCTGCCAACAGGGTTGTGCCCTTCGGCCTTGCCAGCCCGCCCGCGCAGGCGTAGCGGCGCGCCCCAAAATCACAACAGACGGGGTCGAGCATGCGCGCATTCATTTTTCCGGGGCAGGGCAGCCAAAAAGTCGGCATGGGCGCGGAACTTGCCGGTGCCAGCGCAGCGGCGCGCGATGTCTTCGGAGAAGTCGACGAAGCGTTGCAGCAGAACCTCGCCGCGCTGATGCGCGATGGGCCGGAAGACCGGCTTACCCTCACCGAAAATGCCCAGCCTGCGATTATGGCCAATGCCATTGCCACTTTGCGGGTGCTGGAGCGGGACTTCGGCGTAAAGCTGGCCGAGCATGGCGACTGCATCGCGGGCCACTCGCTGGGTGAATACACCGCGCTTGCCGCGGTCGGAGCCTTCTCCCTTGCCGATACTGCGCGCCTTCTCAAGCTGCGCGGATGGGCGATGCAGGCGGCAGTGCCGGTCGGCGAGGGGACGATGGCAGTGCTGCTCGGTGCCGATATCGAGCAGGCCAAGGCATTGGCCGCGGCCGCCGCGCAAGGTGAGGTGTGCGAGGTCGCCAATGACAATGATCCCTCGCAGGTCGTGCTCTCGGGCCACACCGCCGCGATCGAGCGGGCGGTGGCGCTGACGAAGGAGTACGGGATCAAGCGCGGCATGATCCTCAATGTCTCGGCCCCGTTCCATTCCTCGTTGATGGCGCCTGCCGCCGCGCGCATGGCCGAGGCGCTAAAGGCGACGCCACCGGGCGCGCTGGCGCTGCCGCTCTATTCCAATGTCACTGCCAGCCCCATCACCGACCCGGATCAGGAGCGCGCGCTGCTGGTTGAGCAGCTCACTGGCCGGGTGCGCTGGCGCGAAAGCGTGCTTGCCATGTCTGAGCATGGCGTGGAAAGCTTCCTTGAACTGGGGGGCAAGGTCGTCGGACCGATGGTCAGCCGGACGGTCAAGGAAGCGCAGGTCACGAGCCTCGTCACGATGGCCGACATCGAGGCTTTTGCGAAGGAGATCGCGTGATGTTTTCACTCAAGGGCATGAACGCGCTGGTCACCGGTGCCAGCGGAGGGATTGGTTCTTCCATTGCCCATGCGCTCGCAAGCCAGGGGGCACGTCTCGCCTTGTCGGGCTCAAATGCGGCCAAGCTGCGGGCCTTCCGTGACGAATTGAACGAGACCTATCCGCATCACGATCATGACGGCCATGTCGAGATCACCTGCGATTTGGGCAACCAGACGCAGGTCGAGGAGCTGATCCCGGCAATGCTCGACACGCTCGGGACTATGGACATCCTGGTCAATAATGCCGGGATCACGCGCGACAATCTCGGGATGCGGATGAAGGATGATGAATGGGATCAGGTGATCCGCATCAACCTTGAAGCCAGCTTCCGCCTGATGCGCGCGGCGGCGAAGCCGATGATGAAGGCGCGATTTGGCCGGATCATCAACATCACCAGCGTTGTCGGCGCGACGGGCAATCCCGGCCAGATGAACTATTGTGCGGCCAAGGCGGGTCTGACCGGCATGACCAAGGCCTTTGCACAGGAGGTGGCCAGCCGCGGGATCACGGCGAATTGTGTCGCCCCCGGCTTCATCCGCACGGCAATGACCGCCGCGCTGGACGAAAAACAGCAGGCCGCGATCAATGGCCGCATCCCGATGGGCCGGATGGGCGAGGGCGCGGAAATCGGTGCCGCGGTCGCCTTCCTCGCCAGCCGCGAGGCGGCCTATGTTACGGGCGAAACGCTGCATGTGAACGGCGGAATGGCGATGCTGGGCTGATCTCGGGGCCATCTTGCCCCCTTATCCCCAGCCACGTCACCCCTCGCAAAGCCGCCAACTTGCCCGTATGCGCAGGGGCGCTAAGGTTTTGGCGCAAATACGTGCGCTTGGAGGCGATTCCTCGCCGCTCCTGCGCCATACACAGGAACGATAGGACGAGCGATGAAGGCCACGATCGAACGCGCGACGCTGCTGCGGTGCCTTTCCCATGTTCAATCGGTGGTTGAACGGCGCAACACGATCCCGATCCTGTCCAATGTTCTGATCGATGCAAGCGACGGCGGTAGCGTTCGGGTAATGGCTACCGACCTCGATCTGCAGGTGGTCGAGACGATGTCAGCCTCCTCGGTCGATCAGCCGGGCGCGATTACGGTGTCTGCGCACTTGCTCTTCGACATTGCCCGCAAGCTGCCCGAAGGTAGCCAGGTGAGCCTGACCACCAGCGACAACCGGTTGGAGGTGAAGGCGGGCCGCTCGAACTTCAAGCTTCCGACCTTGCCCCGCGACGATTTCCCGGTGATCGTCGAAGGTGATCTGCCGACCAGCTTCGAACTCCCCGCGCGCCTGCTCGCGGAACTGATCGACCGCACCCGGTTCGCAATCTCGACCGAGGAAACGCGCTATTATCTCAACGGCATCTTCCTGCACGTGACCGACGAGGACGAGCCGCTGCTCAAGGCTGCAGCGACTGACGGTCACCGTCTCGCACGCTTCACCATCCAGCGCCCCGAAGGTGCTGCCGGCATGCCCGACGTGATCGTGCCCCGCAAAGCTGTGGGCGAGCTGCGCAAGCTTCTTGAAGAGGCGCTCGATGGCAATGTGCTGATCGACCTGTCGGCCAGCAAGATCCGCTTCACACTGGGCGGCGAGGGCGGGGTGGTGCTGACCTCCAAGCTGATTGACGGGACCTTCC
Source organism: Sphingomonadales bacterium (assembly GCA_004292705.1). Lineage (GTDB taxonomy): Bacteria > Pseudomonadota > Alphaproteobacteria > Sphingomonadales > Sphingomonadaceae > Erythrobacter. Next base: position 4,280 of record RDXA01000121.1, read on the forward strand.
CGGATTACAGCCGTGTGATCCCGACCGCCAATGACAAGCTGCTGAAGGTCGATCCCAAGCTGTTCTATTCGGGCGTCGACCGCGTCGCGACCATCGCCACCGAAAAGACCCGTGCGGTCAAGATCGGGCTCGACCATGACCGCGTGACCCTCTCGGTCACCTCGCCCGACAACGGCACCGCCGCTGAGGAACTGGCTGCGGAATATCGTGCCGAGGGGCTCGAGATCGGCTTTAATGCCAACTATCTCAAGGACATCCTCGGCCAGATCGACAGCGACACGGTCGAGCTGCATCTCGCTGATGCCGGCGCGCCGACGCTGATCCGCGAGAACGATCAGGCTCGCGCACTCTATGTGCTGATGCCGATGCGGGTGTGATCCCCGCCGAACTGGAGGGGAAAGCCGATGAATGTCGTTCAGGTCCACGTCCGCAAGGGCGCGCTTACCGATGCAGTACTGGCTGAGGTTCCTCTTGCCCCGCTCGCCGATGGCGCGGTGCGGCTTGCGGTCGAAAGCTTCTCGGTCACAGCCAACAATGTCACGTACGCAGTGGCGGGGGACAGCTTCAAGTATTGGGACTTCTTCCCCGCGCCCGAGGGCTACGGGATCGTTCCGATGTGGGGCCATGCGCGGGTGATCGCCAGCAACCACCCGGACATTGCTGAGGGCGAGCGGGTCTATGGCTACCTGCCGATGGCGAGTCATCTGGACGTGGTGCCGGGGCGGGTGACGCCCGGCGGGTTTTCCGACACCGCGGCGCATCGCCAGCCGATGAGCCCGGTCTATAACAGCTACACCCGTCTGGCGGCTGACCCTGAGCATGACCCCGCGCATGAGGCGGAGCGGATGATCTTCGGCCCGCTGTTCCGCACCGGGTTTCTGATCGAGTATTTCCTGCGTGGGCAGGATTGGTTCGGCGCCGAGCAGCTGGTGGTCACAAGCGCCTCGTCCAAGACCGCGATGGGGTTGGCGAGCGTCGCGCGGCAGATGTCGCCGGGCATCAAGCGCATCGGGCTGACCTCGAAGGGCAATGTCGCCTTTGTCGAGGCGAGTGGGCTGTATGACGAAGTGCGCGCCTATGACGAGATTGACCGCCTCGCCGTGGTGCGCAGTGTCAGCGTCGACTTCGCCGGGAACGCCGAGGTGCTGGCGCAGATTCACCGCCATTTCGAGGACGCGCTGGCCCATTCGGCGCTGGTCGGCATGACTCATATCGAGGCCCGCTCGACCTTTGGCGGCGGGGAGCCTCTGCCCGGCCCCAAGCCGCAACTGTTCTTCGCCCCCGACCACGCGGTCGCCTTCTTCAAGGCGCATGGGCCGGAAGAGGGCGGCAAGCTGGTCGCTTCGGCGTGGCGCGAGTTCCTCAAGGCGGCTGAGGGCACTATCGCCATCGAGCGTCACGCCGGCCTCGAAGCCGCGCGCGATGTCTTCACCACTATGGTGGCAGGGCAGATTGACCCGGCCAAGGGGATCGTGATCGAGTCCTAGGCCGACGCGCGGCGGCGGATCACTCCGCCGCTTCGGCCAGCTCCACCCGCTGCGGCCCGCGGATCAGCCCGCCAGGGGCCTCGCCCGTCCACGCGCCCTCGCGGAAGGTGACGACGCCGCTCTTGATCGTGGCGACGTAACCCTCGGCCTTCTGGAGCAGCCGCTTGCCGCCTGCGGGCAGATCGAAGGCGAGCCACGGCTTGCCGAGCTTCAGCTTGTCCATGTCGATCACGTTGAGGTCGGCGAGATACCCGGGCGCGATCACCCCGCGATCCTCCAGTCCGTAAAGCACGGCCGTATCCCGGCACTGGCGCTTGATTGCCTGCTCCAGGCTGATCCGCGAACCGCGCTTGCGGCTCTTGACCCAGTGTTCGAGCATGAACGTAGGGGAAGCCGCATCGCAGATCGTGCCGCAATGCGCGCCGCCGTCAGACAGAGAATTCACCGTGTCGTCGGCGTGCTGGAGCGGGTGGAGGAAGTCGAGATTGCCATCGGCGTAGTTCAGGATCGGGAGGTAGATAAAGCCCTTACCCTCGTCGCGGCACAGCAGGTCATAGGCATATTCCTGCGGGCTCACCCCGGCAGCGGCCGCGCGGGCATTGATGCTCGCCTCCGGCCCCGGCTCGTAATCGAAATCGGGGTCCATCTCGTATTGCAGTGCCCAGCCTTGGCTGATCACCATCACCACCCCGCCAATATCCTTGGGGGCATTGGTGTAATCATTGGGTTCGGCGAGCAGCTGGCACTTGAAGGCAGGGTCGAGCAGGCGGCTCTTCTGCTCCGTCCAGGGCAAGTCCTTGATTGCTTGCCAACTGGGGCGAAAGGCGAAGGGGTTTACCGTGCCCTGCCACGCCATGATGATGCCATTCCCGCGCAGTGCGATCTGGGCGACGATGTTCGCGCCATTGTCGTTCTCGGCCCGCATCATGGCGATCTGCTCGGCCAGCGGCATTTCCTTGGCGATGGATTGCAGCGCGGCGAAGGTGACGGGGATCTTGGCCTCGCGCGAAAGCTTGCCCATCCACACGAATTCGTTCCACTCGCGCTTGAGGTCGCTCGCCATCTCGAACACGGCATGACCGCCCGCCGCGGTGGCGCGGCCCATGGCCTTACCGATGGCGATCAGTTCTTCAGGTGTCGCTGTGGTGCCCGGCACCAGTTCCCCATCGACCGATTTGTGCAGCACCGTGCGCGCACCGGGCTGTTCGCGGTCTTCCAGCACATAGGCGCGCACTGCGCCGTGCGGCACGTGGGTGCCGACATCGACCGTGCGGGGGAGCTTCTCGAGCGCATCGAGGTATTCGGGGAAGGTCTCCCAATCCCAGGTGATCCCTTCCGCGAGTGCGGTGCCGGGGATATCCTCGACCCCTTCCATCAGGCTGATGAGCCATTCGTGGCGATCGGGCTTGGCCGGCGCAAAGCCGACCCCGCAATTGCCCATGATCACCGTCGTCACCCCGTGCCAGCTCGATGGGGCCATCTCCTGATCCCAGGTGGCCTGACCATCATAATGGGTGTGGATGTCGACAAAGCCGGGGGTGACGATTGTGCCGGTAGCGTTGATCTCTTCCGCCGCCGAGCCATCGACCCGGCCCACTGCCGCGATCACCCCGCCGCGGATCGCGACATCGCCTACATAGCCCGCTGCCCCGGTGCCATCGACAATCGTGCCGCCCCTGATGATGAGGTCATACTGCGCCATTTTTTCTCTCTCCCTTTTGTCCGGGAGAATGTCGCAAAGTGCAGTCGCCTACAAGGGGTGGGCGCGTTGGTTGATGAAACACCGTCGGGCCCCCTAGGGCGTCAACCTGGCAAAATCTTCAACTTTCGCCCGCCCTTTGTAGGACTTGTTGGATTTGCCAGCCTAGGCCATCGCCATCCGCCGGCCTTCCTTCTCGGTCTCGGGCGCGTTCAGAAATTCGCGGATGGCGACCAGGCTCTCGTCGGTGTGGGTTAGCAGGAACAGGTGCCCGCCGCCTTCAAAAGTCACCAGCCGCGAGCGCGGGATCATCGCCTTCAGGATCTTGCCGTTGATGACGGGCACGATCTGATCGTCCTCGCCCATCATGATCAGGGTTTCCTTGGTCATGAAGGGCAGGGCGGGCAGGCTGGTCCAGCCGAGCATGCACATCAGCTGATACATGTATCCGCGCGGGGAAGGGGGCTTCAGCCTGCCGATATGGCTGTCCTTCTGGTGTTCGGCCCCATCCTTGTCGACACCACCATAAAGCGTGGCGAAGTGTTCATTCATGAATTCGGGGTCGATATAGCGGCGCGGGTCGGCCATCTTGGTGAAGGCGGCGGGGTTGCCCGGAACCATCAGCATGCCCGGCGTGGTGGCGATCAGCGTCAGCCGCCGGGTGCGCCCCGGATGCTGGAGCGCAAAGTGCTGCGCCATCGCGCCGCCCCACGACACGCCCATCACGTCGACCTCGTCCAGCCCATAGCGCGCCAGCAGCTGCGCGGCCGTCCAGCTCATGGTGAAGGGGTTATAGGGAATCAGCGGATCGGGCGATTCGCCCGTACCCGGCATGTCGAACATGATGAAGCCGCGCTCGGGCATGGCGGCTGCCAGCGGGGCCACGGCTTCGATATTCGCTCCGATGCCGTTGAAGAACAAAATCGGCAGGTGATCGGATGGCATATCCAGCCGCCAAGCCGCAGTCCGTAGCGTCCGGCCGCCCACCTGTTCCATCGTGACGACCGCGCCGTCCATTGCATTGGCCACGAAAAACCCGTCCTTTCTGTGCGCCTGGAGCGGCGCGGGTTGGGCGCGCCCGTTGATCCCTTAACGAGCGCGCCCACAATTGTTACCACGCCAGCGCGGCCCCCCGGCCACACCTGCGCTGCACCGCAATATCAGACTTCTTCGACGACGTAGAGTCCCGGTGCGGAGTCGCTGGGCTGAAACGCACTGTTGCCGAGTGCGGCGGGTGCGGCTTTCTTCTTGCCAGATCGCACCTGCACCCATTCCATCCACAACGGCCACCAGCTCCCTTTGACCTCCTCGGTACCTTGCAACCACTCGTCGGCGGTGGCGGGGAGCTTGCCCTTCTTGGCCTGCACGAAATACTTGGCCTTGGGGTTGCCGGGCGGGTTGAGGATCGCCTGCATGTGCCCCGACTGCGAGAGCACGTAGGTCACATCCTTGGAGCCGAACAGCTGGGTCGACCGGTAAGTCGCCTTCCAGGGGGTGATGTGATCGGTCACCCCGCCGAGGATGAACAGATCGGCGGTGACCTTGCTGAGATCCACCTTGTGTCCAGCCATCTCGACCTCGCCCTGCTTGGTGAAGGCGAGGGTTTCGAACAGCGTCAGGAAATCGCCCATCAGGCTGGCTGAAAGGTTGGTGGCATCCGCATTCCAGAACAGCACGTCAAAGGCGGGCGGGTCCTGCCCGAGCAGGTAATTGTTGATGACGTAGTTCCAGATGAGGTCATTGGGCCGCAGCCAGGCAAAGCCGCGTGCCAGATCATCGGCCTTGATCACACCCTGTTTCATTGCACGCTGGCGGGCAAGCTGCATGCCGTTCTCGCTCACCAGCGATCCAGCCTCGATATCGGTCGGCATGGGATGCAGAACGCAGACCATCAGCGTCAGCGTGCCCAGGATCGGGTTGCCAGTTGCGGCGAGCTTGGAGGCCAGCACCGAGGCCGTCTGCCCGCCCGAACACCCGGCCGAGACGTTGACCTTCTTCGATCCGGTAATCGATGAAACCACCTCCAGCGCCTTTTCGCAGGCCGAGATATATTCGGCCATGCCCCACTTGCCCTGTTCCTTGGTCGGGTTGCGCCACGAGATCACGAAGGTCTGAATGCCGTTGTCGACCTGCCACTTCACCACCGATTTGTCGGGGCTCAAGTCGTTGATGTACATCTTGTTGATCTGCGGCGGGATGGTCAGCTGCGGGATCTCGTAGACCTCTTCGGTCGTGGGAGCATACTGGATCAGCTCCATCATCTCGTCGCGGTAGACGACACTGCCTTTTGATGTGGCGACATTCTCTCCCAGCTTGAAGGGGCGCTTGTCGACCTGGCTGACCATGCCCTTGTTGTGGACGATGTCGTTATAGGCGTTCTGGAGGCCCTTGATGAGGCTGAGACCGCCCGAATTGATGATTTGCTTTTGCGCGGTAGGGTTGCCGACAAGGGTGTTTGTCGGGGCAAGGCCATCGAGGATGATGTTGGCGATGAAGTTGGCGCGGTTTCGCTCCAGCTCGTCGAGTTCGAGCTCCTCAAGCCAGTTCTTCATGCCTTTCTGCACGGCAAGATAGTACTGCGCGCCCGCGCGGAAGAACGGATTGTATTGCCACGCCGGGTCCATGAACCGCTTGTCCTTGGGATCGGGAGCAAGCTCGCTCTTGCCGGTCATGATCTTGACCATGTCTTGCGCCATGGCAGTGGAGTGGCGGAGAAAGCGGGTCGGGTCGGACGCGGTTTCGCGCAGCAGCAGCGCGACCGCGCTGACAAAATCCTCGCGCGCGACGCCGATCAGCGGCCCCAGCGCATTGGTGGACTGGGCTGCTTCGTTCTCAAGCTTCACTTCGCTGCGTGCCATGGGATCCCCTTTTTCATACGACCTTGTGCACCCCGTTTGTGACGGCTTTCGGATTGCGCGGTCTTACCGGTCAGAATGCAACGCCCGGTGCCAAGTTGCAAGCTGCGCGCGGCAGGACTCGGCCCAGTCTGCGGGACCGGGTTCAAGAATTAAACACGGCAATTAACGCTTTTATCAACCATCTTCAGGCATGGGGGAAGGATGGCTGGGGAACCTATCCGGAAATTCGCTACGCATAATCCACGTCCGCCAGGGGCCGGGCGCGACTTGCGCTCCCTTGCGGGCTTGAAGCGGAGCGGTGGCGAGGTCGTCACGGCTGACCTAAGGGCGCGCGGCGAGCGCCGCGGGCCTGATCGTGTGAACGGCGAGCGCTCGGGCGGGCTCCAGCAGGCGATTGACGAGCCTGCGAGCGAGCAGAACTTCTTCCTGCCTCGTGAAGCGGGAGGCATGACGCTTTTCCTGCTGGCAGCCTACGGCATTGCGCTTGTTGTGCATCAAGGGTTGCCTTCGACCCTGACTATAAGTTTCGCCCTCGCTTCGGCCGCGTTGTTCGCCTGCGGTTCGCTGTTTGCCGAGACCGAGCGCCGCGCCGCAACCGCGCTGCGGCTTACGATTGTCTTCGTCGGGATCGTGCTGCCGATGACTTGCGCCGGCCTTGCGCTGGCGATCTGGGTCGGCGAGGGCCTGCCATGGCAATGGGCGATTGCCACGCTGGTTTGTATCAATGCCGCCGCCGCCGCGCTCTTCGACATGCGGATCATATCGCTGTTTTGCGCCAAGATCGCCAGCTGGACCGGGTTTGCGATGCTGGTGCCGCAACAGGGCACCTTCGCCGCGGTTATCGCCGCAGCGATCACATTAATGCTGATTGCCCGGCTCGAGTGGAAGGCTGCCGAAAAGCGCCGCGAGGCGCGCGAGGCGCGCGAGCGCGTGGCTGCGCGCGCCGAAGACATCTTGCGCAGCTTCGAGGAAACCGGGCAGGGCTGGTTCTGGGAAACCGACCGCCGCGGTCTGATCACCTACATATCGCCCAAGGCGGCGACTGTGCTGGGCAAGACCACCGACGAAGTGGTTGGCTGTCCGCTTAGCGAGATCGTTGATCCCACCACGGGCGCGGCCGATGCCGAGCGTGCCCGGTTGCACGGCGCCTTTGAGCTGGCCCAGCGCACGGTGCG
>RDXA01000122.1 GCA_004292705.1 Sphingomonadales bacterium
GGCCTCTCCGGCCGCCACCACGCCGCGGTAGACCTCGTCGAATTCGCGCGGTGCACCGCCGAGGGCCTTCGCAAACGCCGAGCCGCCATTCACCTCGGCCCGCAGGTGGGCGACGAGCTCGCGCTGGCGGGTGTCCTCGGCCTCGTCGGCGAGCGAGGTCAGCGCGCGCTCGAGCGGCAGGCCGGAACCGACGAAGGACAGCGCAATCGCCGCCTCGTAGGCCGGGCCGTAGATTTGCGAGGCGACCCCGTCCCACGAGTTCTGGTCGTGGTTTTCGGTATAGACCATCCGCATCGCCGCGCGCGGCCAGGTCTCCGACTGCCCGGCATAGTAGCCGCGGATCGGCCCCGCCCCCTCGCCGCTTTTCACGAGGCGCTGCATCGCCTCCTTCCAGCCCCAGCCATAGGTGGCATCGAAGGCGCGGGCGTGAAGATCGCGCTGCTCCCATTCAGCGAGCATGAAGACGGGCTTCACCTTGTCGAGCTCGGCCCGCGCGGTTTCCCAGAAATCGGTGGGGACATAGCCTGCAACGTCGGCGCGATAGCCGTCGATCCCGTATTCGCGCACCCAGAAGGCGAGGCTCTCGGTCATGTAGCGGCGCAGACCGGGCTGGCTGTAATCGAAATCCGCCACGTCCGACCAGTCGGTGCCCGCCGGGCTGGTCAGCGCGCCTTCTGGCGTGCGGGTGTACCATTCGGGGTGGCTCAGCGTCAGCGGATTATCGGTGGCCGAATGGTTGGCGACCCAGTCGAGGATCACCTTCAGCCCCAGCCTGTGGGCCTCGTTCACGAAGGCGCGGAAATCGGCCTCGGTGCCCAGCTCGGGATTGACCGCGCGGTAATCGCGCACCGCATAGGGGCTGCCCAATGAGCCCTTGCGGTTCGCCTCGCCGATCGGATGGACCGGCATCAGCCAGATGATATCGACGCCCATCGCGGCAAGGTGCGGCAACTGCCTCTGCGCCGCGGCAAAGGTGCCCTCGGGCGTGAACTGCCGGGTGTTGAGCTGGTAGAGCACCGCATCGGCGGTCCATTGGGCATTGGCGATCTCGGTCACCTCGCGCGGGGTGTAGTCCGGCTCGGCCAGCGCCGGCCCTGCCGCCAGCGCCGCCGCCAGCAGCGCGAGGCCCGCGCGCCTCACGCCGCCTGCTCCTGCACCAGCAACGTCGCCGCTGCCGCCAATACGAAGCTCACCGCCGCGATCACGAAGGCGTAAATCGCCGCTCCGCCAAACAGGTTGGTCACGAGGAACCCAAGCAGCGTCGCCGCGAGCAGCTGCGGCACCACGATGAAGATGTTGAACACCCCCATGTAGATGCCCATCTTCTCGGCCGGAACGCAGCCTGCAAGGATCGCGTAGGGCAGCGAGACGATCGAGGCCCAGGCAATGCCGATGCCGATCTGCGGGATCCACAGCATCGCCGGATCGCGCACCAGCAGCATCGCGGCAAAGCCCGCCGCGCCCCGCACCGATCCCATCAGGCTCCACCAGTCGGCCCCGTCCTGATAGGCGGCGCTCGCCGCATCGCTTGCGCCGAAGTGGTATTCGGTGACCCCGGGCGTGCCGTAGATCCACAGCGCGAACATCGCGAACCAGCTGAAGAACTGCACCACGGCGAGCTGGCGCATCGTGCGCGGCATGGCGAAGAGGTCGCTCACCACCTCCATGAACCCGCTGTCCTCGCGTCCCTGCTTCCTCAGCGAGCCCGCGATCAGCTGGATAATGCCAAACCCGGCAACCAGTGCAGCGAGGACATAGATGTCCTTGGCGATCTCGATGGGCCCCAGCATCGCCGCGCCGCTCTCGCTGCGCGCGAAAGCGACGAGCGCGGCGATGGCGAGGCCCGCGATCACCCACAGCATCCCGCCGCCGGTGAACTGCGCGGCAGTCCGCGCAGCAGCGCCCGCAGAATTGCGCGGGGTATCGGCGCGGGCGGCCTCAAAGCTGGCGAGCTCTTGCGGAGAATATTCCTTGGTCGTGAACACCGTCCACGCCACGGCCGCCAGCAACGCCGCCCCGCCAATATAGAAGGACCACTGCACCGTCGCCGGGATTTCGCCCGCAGGCGCGACATTGCTGAGGCCCAGCCAGTTGGTCATCACCCACGGCAAGGCACCCGCCAGCACCGCGCCGGTGCCGATGAAAAAGCTCTGCATCGCATAGCCTTTGGTACGCTGGCGATCCGGCAGATTGTCGCCAACGAAGGCGCGGAACGGCTCCATCGTGATGTTGAGCGAGGCGTCCATGATCCACAGCATCCCCGCCGCCACCCACAGCGCGGGCGCATTGGGCATCACGAACAGCGCGAGGCTCGCGAGCAGCGCGCCGATCAGAAAATAGGGTCGCCGTCGCCCGAAGCGGGGGCTCCACGTCTTGTCCGAAAGATGGCCGATGATCGGCTGGACGATCAGCCCGGTCATCGGCGCGGCGATCCACAGGATCGCAAGCTCGCCGACATCCGCGCCCAATGTCTGGAAAATACGGCTGACATTGCCGTTCTGCAGCTCGAACCCGATCTGGATGCCGAGGAAGCCGAAGCTCATGTTCCATATCTGGCCAGCGTTCAGCGCAGGCTTATGGCCGGCTTGCGTCATGCGTGTCACGTCCTCTCCCCCGCGCATCCGGCCCTGCCGGAGTGACGCGGCTCCCCGCAGGCTGTAGCATCACGGAATTGTTTCCGAATGGTTCGCCCAGCCTCTGCCGCGCCAGTCTGGACGCACTGCAAAAATTTGCAAGAAACTTTCCAATTTTCGTCGGGAAAATTCGTATTCTTGTCGAGAGTGTTTAATTTAACTACTGCATTACAAAGCGTTGAATTGCCGAATTGGCATCGCGTCGCGGCTCTACAAAGATTTGCAAAACGTCTCCCATGGTGTCACAAATGCAGCCGGAGGGAGTTGGGTCATGACGCGAATCTTCGTGGGTATTGCTGCTGCGCTTTGGGCAGGGACCGCTTTGGCGAGCGGCCCGGTGGCGGCCGACAATCCGGTTGCCGCCGCGATTTCCGAACGCCAGCTTGAGGACGAGATCATCTATTTCGTCCTGCCGGACCGCTTCGCCAACGGCGATCCGCGCAATGATCGCGGCGGCCTGACCGGCGGCGCCTTCGACCACGGCTTCGATCCCACCCACAAGGGCTTCTACCACGGCGGCGATCTCAAGGGGCTGACCGCCAAGCTCGATTACATCCAGGGCATGGGCGTCACCGCGATCTGGTTCGCTCCGATCTTCAAGAACAAGCCGGTGCAGGGCAAGCCGGGCGAGGAAAGCGCGGGCTATCACGGGTATTGGGTGACCGACTTCACCAGCGTTGATCCGCATTTCGGCACCAATGCCGAATTCAAGGCCTTCGTCGATGCTGCCCATGCGCGCGGCATGAAGGTCTATATGGACATCATCACCAATCACACCGCAGATGTGATCGACTATGCCGAGGGCGAAAGCACGGGTTACCGCTATCGCAGCAAGGGCGAATACCCCTTCTCGCGCCGCGGCGGCCCTGATGGTGCGCCGATCAATTCAGGCTTTGCGGGTGACGACAATGCCGATCCCGCCAACTGGGCCAAGCTCACCGATCCGACCTTCGCTTACAGCCCGGTGGTGCGCGAGGCCGAGAAAAGCGTGAAGGTGCCCGCCTGGCTCAACGACGTCACACTCTACCACAACCGCGGCAATTCGCACTGGATCGGCGAGAGCAGCGTCTATGGCGACTTCTCGGGGCTCGACGATCTCGCCACCGAGCACCCCCGCGTGGTCGCGGGGATGATCGACATTTTCGGCCAGTGGATCGACGACCACGGGATCGACGGCTTCCGCATCGATACCGCCAAGCACGTGAACCCGCAGTTCTGGCAAGCCTTCGTTCCCGCCATGCTCAAGCGTGCCGAAGCCAAGGGGATCAGGCACTTCCACATCTTCGGCGAGATCGCTTACGAGGAACCCACCGCCACGCTGGCCGCGCAGGTCATGGCCGAAAGCCGCCTGCCCTATGCGCTCGACATGGGCTTCGCCAAGGCGGCGCAGATGGTCGCGAGCGGCAAGGCGCCGCCCCGGCTGATGGCGGAATTCCTCCAGCAGGACGCGATCTATCCGGGCGGCGCGGCCACCGCGCTGGGCCTGCCGACCTTCCTCGGCAACCACGATTTCGGGCGCTTTTCGATGTTCCTGCGCCAGATGAGCGGATCGGATGACGAAGCGACACTCCTCGCCCGCGTCAAGCTCGGCCATGCGATGATGTTCCTGCTCCGGGGCGTGCCGACCGTCTATTACGGCGACGAGCAGGGTTTCATTTCCGATGGCAACGACCAGTTGGCGCGCGAGGATATGTTCCCGAGCACAGTGGCCGCTTACAACGACAACAACCTGATCGGCTCTGACGCGACCACCGCCGAGAACAATTTCGACACCGCCCATCCGCTTTACCGCCTGATCGGCGAGCTCGCCAAGGCCCGCAGCACCAGCCCCGCGCTCCGGCGCGGCCTTTCGAGCGTGCGCGCCTTCGAGGAAGCTGTTCCCGGCCTGCTCGCCATCGAGCGGCACGATCCGGCGACCGGGCAGCGCGTGCTGGCCGTGTTCAACACCGGCGAATCGCCCCTTTCACGCACCATCGAGGTAAGCTATCGGGCCACCGGCGTCGCGCCGTTGCTGGGCCAGTGCCCCGCAGCGCCTGCTGCGCCGGGCTCGGTCACGGTCACGCTGCCCCCGTTCGGCTATGCCGCCTGTATTCTGGAGACCGACGACTAATGGCTACGGCACTGGACGCCGCCGCAACCGCTACCAGCAGCCCGCTGGCCTGGTGGCGTGGCGCTGTCATTTACCAGATTTATCCGCGGTCTTTCCGCGACACCAATGGCGACGGGATCGGCGATCTTGCAGGCATTGCCGAGAGGCTCGATTACATCGCCGATCTCGGCGTTGACGGCATCTGGATCTCGCCCTTCTTCACGTCGCCGATGAAGGATTTCGGCTACGACGTCGCCGATTACTGCGGGATCGATCCGAGCTTCGGCACCTTTGCCGATTTCGACCGGATCATCGCCAAGGCCCATGCGCTGGGTCTCAAGGTGATTATCGATCAGGTCTATTCGCACACCTCGGACGAACATGCGTGGTTCAAGGAGAGCCGCAGGGATCGCACCAACCCCAAAGCCGATTGGTATGTCTGGGCCGATGCCAAGCCTGACGGCTCGCCGCCGTCGAACTGGCAGTCGGTGTTCGGCGGCTCAGCCTGGCAGTGGGATGGCCCGCGCAAGCAGTATTACCTGCACAATTTCCTCACCAGCCAGCCTGATCTCAACGTCCACAACGTCGAAGTGCAGGACGCGCTGCTCGATGTCGCGCGGTTCTGGCTGAAGCGGGGCGTCGACGGTTTCCGCCTCGATGCCCTGAACTTCGCGATGCACGATGCCGAATTGCGCGACAATCCGCCCTCCGGCCTGCCGCTGGAACTTGTGACGCGCCCGTTCGACATGCAGCTGAAGCGCTACAACCAGTCGCACCCGGACATTACCCGCTTCCTTGAACGTATCCGCCAGACCATTGACGAATTTCCGGGCCGGTTCACCGTCGCCGAAGTCGGCGGGCCCGAGCCACTGGCGGAGATGAAGGCCTTTACCGAGGGCAGGAAGCGCCTCGATTCCGCCTATAATTTCGATTTCCTCTATGCCCCGCAGCTCACCGCGCCGCGGGTTCGCGCTTCGCTGTTGCAGTGGGAGGGCACGCCCGAGGAAGGCTGGCCTTCGTGGGCGTTTTCCAACCACGATGCTCCGCGCGCGATCAGCCGCTGGACGCGGGACGGCGATCTGGCCCGCGCCGCGCGGCTCAATCTGCTGCTGCTGCTCAGCCTGCGCGGCAATCCGATCATCTATCAGGGCGAGGAGCTGGGCCTGCCGCAAGGCGAGGTCGCCTTCGAGGATCTGCAGGACCCCGAAGCCATCGCCAACTGGCCGCACACGCTGGGCCGCGACGGCGCGCGCACGCCGATGCCATGGGCGGCCAATGCCCCGCAAGCGGGCTTTTCGAGCGCCAACCGCACCTGGCTCAAGCTTGACCCTGTCCATACCGGATTTGCCGTCGACCGGCAGGCCACGGACCCTGTCTCGACGCTCGGTTACACGCGCCAAATCTTGGCTCTGCGGCGGGAGTATGCCGCGCTGGTGCAGGGCGATATCGAGCTGCTCGACAGTCCTGAGGACATCCTTGCCTTCCTGCGCCATGACGAGCGCGGCAGCGTGCTATGCGTCTTCAACCTCGGTGCAGCAACCAACCACTGGAACGCGCCCGGAAGCCTCGGCACGCTGAACCTGATTGCGACCGAAAGCAGCACCGCTGGCGGTGCGGTTCCCGCAGCCTTGGGCCCCGGCACGGGCTATTGGGCTGCGGTTGCTGGCGGCTAGGCTCAGGCATGCCCGAAACCCCGCCCTCCTCCTCCCGTCGCAGCGCCACGCTGGAGGACATTGCGCGCGAGGCGGGCGTCTCGATCTCGACCGTCAGCCGCGCGCTCAACGACAGCCCTTCGGTCAAGCGGCGCACCAAGCAGCAGATCTGGCAGATCGCCCGCGCGCATGACTACGAGTTCCGCGCCAGCATGCCGAGCGGCCCGATCGGCGCGGATGCGACCATCGCGGTGGTCGTCCCCGCCCCGCAGGCGCGCGACAGCCGGGTGGCGGACCCCTTCTTCCTCGAACTCCTCGCCGGAATTGCCGAGGCCGCGCGCGAGCGCAATGCCGACCTGCTGATCAGTCACCTCAGCCCGCGCGCCGGGGGCGATCTCGACTATGCCATGAGCACCAGCCGCGCGACCGGCGTGATCTTTATCGGGCAAAGCTCGCTTCACCACGAATTCAACGCGCTGGCCGCGCGCGACAACCGCTTTGTGGTGTGGGGTGCGGAGTTTCCCGACGCCCAATACTGCGCGATCGGATCGGACAACCTTGCCGGTGGCCGCCGCGCCACGGCCCACCTCGCCCGGCTCGGACGGCGGCGCATCCTGTTCCTCGGCGACACCGAAGCGCCCGAGGCCGAACAGCGCTTCCGAGGCTACCGTCAGGCGCTGGAACAGGCCGGGGTCGGGCTTGATGACGATTTGATCGTGCCGGCCCATTTCGAAGTCCACTCCGCCGAGGCCGCGGTGCGCAGCGCGGTTGCGCGGGGGCTGCGGTTCGATGCAGTGTTCGCCGCGAGCGATCTTATCGCCATTGGCGCAATCCGGGCGCTGACCCGATCCGGCATGCGGGTGCCCGAGGATGTCTCGGTGGTCGGCTACGACAATATTCCCGCCGCCCGGCTCGTCACCCCGCAGCTCACCACCATCGATCAGGACGCCAATCTGGCGGGCCGGATGCTGGTATCGAAGCTGATCGACAAGGGTGATGGCCCGGCAATCTCGCAGCGGCTTGAAACAAGCCTGCTGATCCGCGAAAGTTGCGGGGGATAGAACCATGATCGAAGCCAGCGCAGCACCGGCACCGCTCAGGAGCATCGTCATTGTCGGGGGCGGCAGCGCGGGCTGGATGACGGCGGCGGCGCTGGCCGAGGCGGTGGGCCGCTCCTGCGCGATCACGCTGATCGAAAGCGAAGCCATCGGCACGGTCGGCGTGGGCGAGGCGACCATCCCGCCGATCCGCCACTTCAACCGCCGCCTCGGGATCGACGAGGTGACCTTCGTGCGCGAGACGCAGGGTTCGTTCAAGCTGGGGATCGAGTTCGTCGACTGGGGGCGCAAGGGCCACAGCTATTTCCACCCTTTCGGCCAGTATGGTGCCGAGTTCGACAGCGTGCCTTTCTACCATCACTGGATGCGGGAATATCTCGAAGGGCGGGTGGACGGCCCGATCGACGATTTTGCGATGTGCTGGGCGATGGCCAAGGCGGGCAAGTTCACCCATCCCGCAGCAGATCGGCGGATGATCCAGTCGACCTTCGACTATGCCTATCACTTCGATGCCGGGCTCTATGCCGCCTTCCTCAGGCGCTATGCCGAAGCACGGGGTGTGGTGCGCAAGGAAGGTCGCGTCGTTGACGTGTCGTTGCGGGGTCATGACGGGTTCATTGATAGCGTGTCGCTGGATGACGGCACACGCATCGAAGGCGAATTCTTCATCGATTGCAGCGGCTTTCGCGGGCTGCTGATCGAGGAGGCACTGGCAGCCGGTTATGACAACTGGCAGCATTGGCTGCCCTGTGATCGCGCTGTTGCGGTGCCCTGCGAAAAGGGAGAATTCACTCCCTACACCCGCTCCACCGCGCGTGAGGCAGGGTGGCAGTGGCGCATCCCGCTCCAGCACCG